>NZVJ01000042.1 GCA_002701455.1 Rhodospirillaceae bacterium | reverse complement strand
TTCCGCGAGCTTCGCATACGTTTGTGTCTCACCAAAAGGAATATTTCGTAGTTGTTCCCAAACAAGTTTCTGAAAATGGGTGCCTGTAAAACAAACGTCTATATCGAAAGATTTGCATTGCTTAGCAAAATAGGAATTTAGCTGTTCAAGAACAGCTTCAAAACTTAATTTTTCTTCAATCCAGTCATTTGGATGGTTCTTAATTTGCTTGCCCGGCAAAAAATATAAATGGTGAAGAGTTTCACCATTTCCTACAAGCCGCAACCGGCCAATAGGGGTGTTGATATCTCTATACAAAAGTCTATTTTCTCCCGTCATTTTTTCCCCTCCGCTCAGATATTAACCAGGTAACGCTTTTTAAGCTAGTACGTTGTTAACCAACATTGACTGTTGTAAGCAAGGACAGTTTAATGCCTTTATGATGGAAAAATATATATCTCTCTGGGACAGGTCGGCTGAGGAAAGTGACTATGACGGCGGCGTCGAAACAACTCGAACAGCGGATGTCATTGTNGTAGGCGGNGGCTTTACAGGNTTNTCTACCGCCTNTCATGGCGCAACTCTCGGACTTGATATACATGTCTTAGAGGCTAATAAAATTGGCTATGGNGGCTCAGGTCGTAANACAGGNNTAGTCAACGCTGGGCTNTGGTTGCCCCCNCAGGANGTGGAAAAACATTTAGGACCTNNGAATGGGGCAAACCTTATCGAAACTTTGGGAAAAATGCCCGAATACGTTTTTTCCTTAATTGANAANCANCAAATNCAGTGNGAAGCNACTCAAAATGGAACTATTCACGCAGCNCATTCCCCAGNNGGNCTGAAAAATTTAGANGGGCGCGCAAAAGAATGGGAACGNTTGGGTGCACCGGTTCAATTGCTTACAGCAAAAGAAACNGNAGATAAAACAGGCACTAANAANTTCTATGGCGGTCTTTTGGATAACCGCGCCGGCACAATAAACCCAATGGGCTATGTAAGAGGATTAGCGAGAATAGCGCTTGCCGCTGGGGCACGATTGTCCACTGGAATNAAGGTAGAAAAGATTTCGCGTTCAAATGATCTATGGAATGTTCATTGCGGGGAACAANTATTACGCGCAAAGAATGTTATATTAGCAACAAATGCATATACAGATAACCTTTGGCCTGGCCTTAAGCAAACGTTCACAAAAATTAATTACTTCAATATTGCAACAAATCCGATCGATGAAAAAGCGCACCCTATTTTATCAGAAGGTCACGGTCTTTGGGATACTGGGAAAATTATGTTTTCTTTNCGAAAAGACTTGCACGGCAGGCTTATAATAGGATCTATGGGTTCAATTATAAAGGGGATGGCGAACCTATCGGAACGCTGGGCTATCCGGAACTTGCGTCGCCTCTATCCAGACTTAACTGATATTACAATCGAAAGTGCATGGCACGGGAATATAGCAATGACGCCCAACCATCTTTTTAGAATTCATAGATTAGCAGAAAACCTCTACACACCAATCGGTTATAATGGGCGTGGAATTACCACGGGAACAATGTTTGGAAAGACGCTAGCAGAATTTCTCACAGGAGCAGATGAGGCTTCGCTACCAGTACCTATTACCTCTACNGTTCCTGTTGCCGGCAATTATTTTAAACAAGAACTTTTGAAATTAGCTTTCGCTACAAATCAATTCATTAAAAGTTTTTGAGCATATTAACCAAATCTTTTGCTTAGAAAAAAATACATATAAATTTTGAGAAGAGTTTTGAAATGACACCAAAGGAAACAGCTCAAAAAGCTGCCGCGTTAATGTGGGAAAATGATAATTGTAGTCGGTGGACCGGGTTGAAACTAAAGGACATAGATGAGGGTCAAGCCGTTTTGTCATTGGAGGTACAAGAACAGCACACAAATGGACATGGAACATGTCATGGAGGGATAATATTTATTCTAGCCGATAGCGCTTTTGGCTTTGCATGCAACACACGCAACCAGAAAGCCGTCGCTCAACATAATGCTATCACCTATATCAAACCAGCAAATTTGGGTGATGTATTGGAAGCTCACGCACGCGAGATAAGTCTAAATGGGCGCAGTGGTATATATGACGTTACAGTCTTAGATCAAAATCAGGAGTTAATTGCTGAATTTCGTGGTTGTTCGAGAGNNGTTAACAGACAAGTTTTTGATACTTAATAACGGAAAACTAAAATGAAAGATTTAACTCCGGATAAAAGCACTCTTGAACCCATAGAAACCGCATCCATTGACGAAATACGTGACCTCCAACTAAAAAAGCTTAAATGGTCCCTGCATCATGCCTACGAGAATGTGNCAGCGTATCGTGAAAAATTTGACTNACTTAGCGTGCATCCCGACGATCTAAAAACACTCTCCGACCTTTCGAAATTTCCATTCACAACTAAATTAGATCTGAGAAAAAATTATCCCTTTGGTATGTTTGCTGTCGCGCGTGAACAAATTGTTCGTATACACGCGTCTTCAGGTACCACTGGAAAACCAACAGTCGTTGGTTATACACAAAATGATCTAGAAATGTGGGCAAATATGGTGGCGAGATCCATGCGCGCCAGTGGAACAAAACCAGGAGATATTGTGCATATTGCATATGGCTATGGGTTGTTCACGGGAGGCCTCGGGGCACATTACGGAGCAGANAAACTNGGCTGTACTGTTATNCCCGTCTCCGGAGGAATGACTGAGCGACAAGTCACCCTCATAAACGACTTTACGCCAACTACGATAATGGTGACACCTTCTTACATGCTAAATATTCTTGAACAATTTAATAAGCAGGGTATCGATCCAAGCACAACATCACTTCAAGTTGGTATATTTGGTGCAGAACCTTGGACTGACTCAATGCGTGACGAAATCCAGAAAGAATTCAACATGCATGCTGTAGATATCTATGGATTATCGGAAGTTTTGGGGCCAGGGGTAGCGAACGAATGCGTGGANACCAAAGACGGCCTGCATATCTGGGAAGATCATTTTTTNCCAGAAATCATAGATCCTGAAACTGGTCAAATTATGGAGGATGGAGAATTAGGGGAATTGGTCCTTACCACCTTATCCAAAGAAGCTCTTCCTATGATTAGATACCGAACCAGAGATCTAACAAGGCTTTTACCGGGAACCGCCAGATCNATGCGACGTATCGAGAAAGTAACAGGGCGGTCAGATGACATGATAATNCTTCGGGGCGTNAATATTTTTCCTACNCAAATTGAGGAAATAGTTCTGCAAACACCCGAAATAGCANCTCATTTTCAAATACACTTAAGTAATGATGGCCCTTTAGATAAAATGAAGGTGCTAGTTGAGACGTTGAAGGAAACTAATAATGAAAAATTGGTNACCAGTATTAAACAAAAAGTGCTACAAAAAGTTAAAGACACCATTGGAGTTAGNATTGACATTGCTGTGGGACTGCCTGGCAGCGTTGAAAGATCTCAAGGTAAAGCTCAGCGCGTAATAGATTTAAGANCAAAAAAATAGAAAACGTATTTTGTTTCAATAATGTTAGCTAAAGCAATTTTCACACTCAAAAATCAACGTTATCAATACCCAACATCGTAATCCCAACTTATTTTTTTTGATTTAGCATAAGCTTGGCATGTCAATACAAANCCTTGTTCAACTTCATGATCCTCCAATGAGTAATTNGAAATCATTTCAACATCACCCTTTGTCACTTTTGCCTTACAAGTTGAGCAAACACCTGCCCTGCACGCGTAGGGNGCATCAACTGCGTTGTCGAGAGCTGCTTGCAGAAGTGATGATTTTTTATCAAAATTAAAACTATGAAGATCNCCATCTAGAGTTATTTTTGCCTCACTTATCTTTAAATGATGATCCATCTTGGTATCAGGATGCACAATTGCACGCCGAACCGTCGCGTTATCGCTTTGAAAAAACTCCCGGCGGATAAACGTCTTTTTGAGTCCCATATTTTGTAATGCTGCGCTTATCTCTGACATTANGAGCTCCGGCCCGCATAAAAACGCTAATTTTATATCATCTANTTTTATTAGATGCCTNAGCAATTTCTGCGCTTTTTCAACATTGAGGCGACTAGAAAAAATATCTTTATTTTCTTTTTCTTCTGTNAANATATGTACCAAATTCAACCGGCTCATATAAATATTTTTTAAATCTTCCAGCTCTTCCCTAAACATTACGGTGTTAATATTTCTGTTTGAATATATCAATGTAAAACGAGAACTACTTGACTTGCTTAGNGTTGTTTTGAGAATAGACAAAATCGGTGTTATTCCAGAACCACCAGCAACTGCAAGATATTCCTCTCCAATTCCTTCAACATCAGCATANAAACTCCCCCTNGGCGNCAACGAGTATATAAAGTCACCAGATTGCANCTCCGTATTAGCCCAATTTGAAAATACACCACCTTCCACTTTTTTAATGGCTACTTGCAATAGGCTTTCACTTTCNCTTGAGCAAATGGAATAGGAACGCCTAATTTGATTCCCCCGAATTTTTTTTTTGAATGTTAAATACTGCCCNTGCATAAAATTAAATTCTAATGGATTTTCTGGACGTAAGTTGATTACAACAGCCTCACGGGTAGTATTATAAATATCTNTCACTAAAAGCTTAGAAAATTTTGGCACAAGTCAAACCTATATACATTTAAAAAACTCAAATGGCTCCAAGCAACTGAGGCATCGCCATTGCGCTTTACATGGTGTCGAACCGAATTGGCTCACCCTATCAACATCCACAGAACCGCATTGCGGGCAATTGTCAGGGCCTTTTTTACCATTGGGTGGGGCAATACCATATTCCTCTAACTTCTTTGCGCCTCGTTCGCTAATCCATTCCGTTGTCCAAGCAGGAACCAATTTTGTTATTAACGATAATTTTCGAACACCACGCCTCGTCAATTCCGCTTTAATTTCATCTTTAATCGCACTTGTAGCCGGACAGCCTATATAAGTCGGCGTAATAACAACTTCTACTACTTCCGCATTGATCGCCACGTCCCTAACTACACCTAGATCAACAAGAGAGATTACAGGAATTTCTGGGTCCGTTATTTTGCCGAGCCAACCCCATATTTCTCGTTTCGTGTATCGNGGCGCGCCTACCATTTTGCACCTGGATAGGATCTTTGCAACACCTGCATTGTGGCTAGCATGTGACCTAAATGTTCAGTATGACGTTTTCCGTTTTTCCCACCACTGTGTGAAAACTTTGACGCGGGTAATTTAAGGCAAGCTAGCTTCGATGTCTTTACTAATTTATCTACCCAGGCTTCTTCTAGACTAGAAGGCAACGGAGAGATTCCCATAGTATGTATTTCTCTATCTATTTCATCATCGCAAAATATTTCAAGTGCGTAGGGCCATAAGTAATCCAATGCTTTTTGCATCCGTTTATTACTTTCGGCAGTGCCATCGCCTAAAGCAATAACCGTATCTCTTGATCTCTCAAGATGGTAGGTGACCTCCTTCAATGCTCTTTGGGAAATATTGCGAACATTTTGGTCACTTGATCTCGTTAACCCTTCTAGAAAAAANGACTGATAAACATCAAAAAAATATTGCCGCATCAAAGTACAACCGAAATCGTTGTTGGGTAACTCNACTAGAAGTAAATTTCTAAATTCATAGGATTCTCGAAGGTAGGCCAAGTCATCTTCTGTCCTNCCTTCAGCTTCAGTCTTTGCCGCGTATTCCAGCCAAAGTTTGGCTTGGCCAATGAGATCAAGGGCGATGTTAGCTAATGCAATATCTTCCTCTAGGGCGGGAGCTACTCCGCACCACTCTGAAGTCCTGTGTCCAAGAATAAGCGTGTTGTCACCCAGCCGCAGAAGAAATTCAAATAGGACATTAGTGTCCCTCATTAGATATTTCCCGCTTCCTCTGGGAGTTTGTAAAAAGTTGGATGCCTATAAACTTTGTCTCGGGCNGGATCAAAAAGCGCTTCTTTATTAGACGGATTAGAAGCTGTGATTTTTGATGTCTCCACTACCCAAATGCTTATACCTTCATTACGCCTCGTATACACATCACGTGCATTCTTAAGCGCATGTTTCGCATCAACAGCATGAAGAGANCCTACGTGGCGATGGCTCATACCATGTTGCCCACGAATGAATACTTCCCATAAAGGCCATTCTTTAGACTTAACCATATAATTATTCCGCTGCCTCAATTATCTGTTTTTCCGCATGCGCCAACATTCCCTCTCGAACCCATGCTCCCTCGTCCCAAGCTGTTTGTCTTGCCTGCAGCCTTTCTTTATTGCAGGGACCATTTCCAGCGATAACATCTCTAAACTCTTCCCAATCTGGCTCTGAATACTCATAATGTTCGCTTTCCTCGTTAAAATACAACTTTTCATCCGGGATCTTAAGATTCAAAAAATCAGCCTGTGGAGCAGTTTCATCAACAAATTTCTGTCTCAATTCGTCGTTTGTATTCATCTTAATTTTCCATGCCATAGACTGCTCTGAATGNACGCTATTTTTATCAGGCGGTCCAAACATCATTAAAGCAGGATACCAAAATCTATTCAGAGCATCCTGGGCCATAAATTTTTGTTCCTTCGTACCCCTCGCCATGGATAACATTATTTGNAACCCTTGCCTTTGATGAAAACTTTCTTCTTTACAAATTCTTACCATAGCTCGTGCATATGGCCCATATGAGGTTCGTTGCAGCGGGACCTGATTCATAATAGCTGCCCCATCCACCAACCAGCCTATCGCTCCTATATCTGCCCAGGTAAGTGTAGGATAATTGAAAATAGACGAGTATTTCATCTCCCCGGTATGAAGCAGTTTAAATAACTCGTCACGACTTATCCCCAATGTTTCAGCTGCGCAATAAAGATAGAGNCCATGCCCTGCTTCATCCTGAACCTTAGCCAGCAGATTCATTTTCCTCTCCAGGGTTGGTGCTCTTGTAATCCAATTACTTTCAGGAAGTTGACCGACTATCTCCGAATGAGCGTGTTGGCCGATTTGTCGAATCAGGGTTTCCCTGTAGGCATCCGGCATCCAATCCTTCGGCTCGATTTTTTCCCCATTATTGATACGTTTCTGAAATGCTTCTTCTGCTATGGACATCTTTANCAACCGACACATTATTTAATTCAAGAAAATGTAATTTTAAATAAGTACAAAGCACGAGCTAAATTAAACCAACTTACGTTTTCAGCCAACTCGATTTTTATTGATTTGAGCTATAAATACACCCACAAACAAGTAAATAACGACGATTTATGAATACTTCTTCATTAGTCTTGCAACGGAAATTCTTTAATTAGAAATTAGCTATATTAATTGCCTGGTAATTATCATTATAATTTANAANTAAAAATCGTTTATTGCAAAATGCAACCTTTTAGANTGGCATGACTAAATNGATATTGCAGAAAAGGTAATAATNTCCCACCACCAGGCAATTAACGATGCTAATACCGAAGCATATCTAAATTCAATTTGTTTTCCTTTTACATTTCATCGTTACGACGGCCACTNTTATCGAATTTCCTGCCTTGAACGGTATAAAAAAGAACATCCCATGCCATGGGAACTCATTAGGAATTACGAACCTGATTGGTCTTACACAGAACTCGAGGAATTAGAGGAAATTATTAAGAGTAAAACACAATTAGCCTATAAACTGGTAGCTCGCCGTATCAATAGTGAGGGAAAGACGGGATCTATCTTTCAAGCTATTTGGATATTAGGACTAAATGAAAACATGTGGGGTGTTCAAACCCGNTACAACCTCGGTATTTTTGGCAGCAGCAACAACCTAGCAGTATAATAAAATAATCAATCTATAAGCAGAGTACATTAAAATGGGTAAACTATTAGTTGTCGGTGCTACCGGCCTATTAGGTAGAGCGGCAATCAAATATTTTAGGGCTAAGAAAGGTTGGATATGCAGCGGGCTTTCCCGCCGTCCCCATAATTTTCGGAACGTAGAGTATGTAGCAGCAGATTTATTGGATAACCCATCAATAGAAAAACATCACTCTAAATTGCGAGAGGTAACTCACATATTATATGCCGCACTTTACGAAATGGACGACCTACTTAGCGGATGGCGGCATAACGAGCAAATAAAAACAAACACTAAAATGTTTGAAAATTTGATGAATATTGTTTCTTTATATTCCCCAAATCTTAGGCATATTAGCCTATTGCAAGGCACAAAAGCCTACGGCATCCACGTTGAACCAATGAAGGCACCGGCAAAAGAAAAATGGCCTCGACATAATCATGAAAATTTTTATTGGAACCAGGAAGATATACTTAAACGAATATGTAATGCGAAAAACTGGTCCTTTAATATCTGGAGACCTCAGGTTGTACTCGGAACTGCCACTGGGAGCCCTATGAATTTAGTTGCTGCTATTGCTGCCTACGCCACCATTTGCAAAGAAACGGATTTGACATTTTATCAACCGCTGGGAGCACCAGTTGTTACGGAGGCGACCGATGCAAATCTTTTTGCAAAAGCCTTAGAATGGGCTTTTAACGAACCAAAGGCCAAGAACCAAACATTCAATATAACCAACGGCGATGTATTAATCTGGCATCATCTATGGCCGGAAATATGCGAGTTTTTTAAAATTCCACTTGGACCCAAACGAAACAGAACACTATCAACGGCGTTACCTAAACTTGAGAAAGAATGGAGTTTTATTACCAATAAATATGGAATTAAACAGTTAAATTTAAAAGAACTTGTTGGTGGGTCTTGGCAATTTCTCGATAGAGCCCTCCGCGATGCCGGACCATCACCGTCGCCTTCTATTGTATCAACGATTAAAATTAGAAAAGCCGGGTTCAGCGGTTGTATAGACACAAGTGACTCGCTAAAAAACTGTTTTAAAGAGATGCGGAGAGAAAAATTAATCCCATAATCCAACTTAAATCAAATAGCGTCTCTTTAAAAACCGAAAACAGAAGTTTGCTGCTGCCGTCGCTAAAAATAGTCCAACTGCGAATAATANTGGAAAGCTTACATCCTGGGTTATATCATATAACCAGCCAGCNACCGGTGGCGCGGATGACTGCAACAAGACCTGCCCCATAAAAAAAACNCCCATTCCGATGGAGCGATTTTCACTTCGCATTGCTTCNGCAGATAATGCCATCAAGATTCCCGCAGGCGCCATTCCCATTAATCCAAAAATTAATGCCGAAATTAGAGGGTACGGNGTATTCAGCAATATCAAAAAACTTAATACACAGCCTCCCATACAAATATAAACAATCATATTTGGCCTATTAGTTTTATCTGAGATAAATCCACAGACCGCGCCAGAAAAAATCATCACCCAACTCGCCGTACTAATAATACTCGAAGCAAATACCGACTCATAACCATTACTAATTAAAACAAGAGGAGAAAAACTCAAATACACTACGTATCCAGCATTGAAAAAGCCCCAAGCCATTGACGCTGTTAATGTAAGCAAAATTTCAGGTTTGCTTAGGGAAAACTTAAAACTATTTTTTGCNGACACAACCTGTTTGGGCGTGCGGTAGAGGGAAATTATAAGGGCTGCGCCTAAACCACAATACAATGAAGCAGTATAGAATGCTAAGCGCCAGTCTATCGCAGCCGACAGCCAGCCATGTCCAACTTGTCCCATTGCTATACCAAAAGGCCAAGACATAACTAATACGCTCATTGCAGTGGCTAATTCTTTTCCTTCAAACCAATCNATTAAAACTTTAGCGAAAAAAATAGTCGAAACCACAAAACCTATTCCAGAGATAAATCTTCCAATAGATAAAAACCCAAACCCNTGAGCAAGAGCAGCAACTAACCCACCGAAACTTAGTGCAATTAAACCAAAGCCTATGAGCGCCTTATCGGAAAAAAACTTTCCAGCCAAACCTGCAGGAATAGCCAAAAACAGGCCCGGTACCATAAAGAGCCCTATAAGGCTTCCTATCTCCGCATAATTGAGGTCAAGTTCCCGAATAACTTCATCGCTGACAGAACCCATTGTTTGAAACTGAAACCCTAAACTTATTCGTGTGACGAACAACAATGCTANGACAAACCAACGGTTAGCCATCTCCCCCCACAAGGACAAATCTATATGCCTGGCTGATTTAGTCTCTCTTAAAATTTTAGAATTGCAAGTGCTGCAAGATATCTTTCTGAGCCAAACCGGCCAAAGACCGCAACTGAAATGGGGGCCTTTTGAGGACCCCCATTCCCTGAAAATCACATTTAATTATGAGTGCCATGCAAACTGCTGNGGTTTACGTGACGAACTTTGAGAAATTACAATGTTGACAAGCGCTGGTCCTGGAAAAGCCATCGCCTGTTCTAAAGCCGCCGGAATATCTTTGGGGTCTTCAACAAAAAAACCTTTCCCACCAAAATCTTCCATCATTTTATCATAACGTGCGCCGTATATTAACGCATTGGGCTTCATCTTCATCATCGGNTCATCTGGAATTTCTGGCATACCAGGTCCAATGCCACCATTGTTTAATACCACGATTTTAGCGGGTAAATTATAGCGTACCAGCGTCTCCATCTCCATGCCCGAGAAACCTATAGCTGAATCTCCAGAGAGATGAATAACCGGTCGATCGGGATGGACAACACAAGCTGCAACAGCATGACCTAAACCAACCCCCATAGTTCCATAAGTTCCAGCATTTAAGCATGAACGAGCGTTTGAGACTGGAAGTTGAGTGAGTCCAATATCCATGGTACCTGCTCCCTCAGCACTTAAAATTGCATTGTCAGGCATCCATGCCGCTACGTCTCTTAGTGCTCTATAATAGCCAGCCGGGGCTTGGTCATCATTTACCTGTGCCTTAATAGTTTCGACATTATTTGAGATCTTTTCACTTAGCGCAGTCCGCCATGGAGTATCCTTTGGATAAAACCATTGGCGACCGTCCAAAGCTTCATTCATCTGTGTCATGATTGCCTTGCCATCACCTACCAAAGCCACTTCAGCTGGTTTATTATGACCTATTTCTTCTGGCGAGATATCTAATTGGATTACTTTTACATCCGGAGCAAACCTAGGCGGCAATCCAAAATGAAAGATCCAGTTAAATCGAGCTCCCATCAAAAATACAACGTCTGCCTGTTGCAGAGCAAGTGTTCTAGCAGCAGAGGCTGCGAGCGGATGATCGTCTGGGATTACACCTTTGCCCATTGGTGACCTTACAAAAGGCAACTGTGTTCGATCAATAAAAGCCCTAACTTCATCCTCTGCCTGTGCCCAGGCCATCCCTTTACCAACCAATACTAACGGCCGTTCAGCACCCTCTAAAACGTCTAACGCAGCCTCAATATTTTCCGTCGGAGTGATCATCTTAGGGGGTTCAGGAACCCGCTCAACTTTCACTATGTCGTCAAGTTCGCATTCACCCTGGATAATATCGTCGGGCATATCTATATAACAAGCACCGGGCCGGCCATAAATTGAATGACGTGTAGCCATCTCCACGTAATATGGGATACGTTCCACACTGTCTACTGCATGGGAGAATTTACAAAATGGGCTTGTAATAAGNACCTGACGCTCCTCTTGAAAGGCTCCCATACCACCGCGATAGGTTTCAGAGGCACCGCCTATAAGGATCATTGGCCAACAATTCTGCTGAGCATTTGCCAAACCGGCAAGTCCATGTACAACGCCTGGCCCCGTGACAACGATGCAGGCGCCTGGTCGCCCAGTCATATAGCCATATGCTTGAGCGGCGTAAGACGCAGCTTGTTCATTTCTCATGCCTACATAATTGATGCCTTCCTTTTGGGCCGCTTCCGCGATAGGGCCTACNGGAAACCCCACTACACCAAACAAGTGGTCAATTCCCTGTTCCTTAAGACTTCGAGCAATCAGGGTCGCACCATTGATCTTCGCCATTAAACATTTCCTCCCATTTCGAAAATCCNAANTCAATTTNAATTACATTATGAGAATGAATAGAAAGAGGCTAGTGTNTTTCTTTATTTAACCAGACTGATGCTGANTATTTTTTGTTTTATATAANAGTNTAAANGAATAANTATATAACNCCCNAACNCATTTACCGGATAATTGGAGTAAAANTTGAAACGCAGACCATCCCNAAAATTAGCTTTTAGAGTTTCTCTTATTTCTGATACCCATATAAACGAGGCTGAAGATTTTTCTGCATCTCCATATCCAGCAAATGCTGAGGCAAATCCTCGAGCCAGATATGTTTTCGATCAAATTGAACAAAGTGATTCAGAATTCTGTATTCATTTAGGTGACATGGTAAACCCGGTACCTGAACTACCTAGCTACACAACTGCAGCTAATAACTTTCACGCCATAGCTTCTAGATTGAGCATTCCCCTATACCTGATGCCGGGAAATCACGATATAGGCGATAAACCNGTAACATGGATGCCTGCAGGTATGGTCAACAAAGAACATGTTGATTTATACCGACATCATTTTGGAAGGGATTATTTCTCTTTTGATTACGAAACTTGTCACTTTGTGATTATAAATTCGCCCTTAATTAATTCTGGCGACCCTATAGAAAAAAAACAAGCGGCCTGGTTGGAGAACGATTTAAACGAAAATAAAAGCAAGCGAATATTCTTATTTAGTCATTATCCCGTTTATGTATCAAACCCAGATGAGCCCGAAAGTTACGATAATATTGACGAACCTGGCCGAAGTTGGCTTATAAACTTGATTGAAACCTACAAACCCGAAGCCTTATTCGCAGCCCATGTGCACAATTTTTGGTACGACGTTATTGGCGAAACAGAATATTATATTGTGCCCTCCACCTGCTTTGTTCGACACGACTATTCCGAAATGTATCGGATAGATGGCGGNAGCCAACAAGGCCGAAATGACTCCGCTAAACTGGGACATATAACGCTCGAAATTTATGAAAAGGGACACGTAGCTCATTATCACCGCAGCTTCGCCGGGTGTTTAGCGGAAGATTCAGCCGGAGCTCCACCATCGGTAAAAAGACCTCATGTAAAAACAGTAGACATCCAAAATATTTATATCGATATGCGGCANGCNTGGGCNGAAGAACTTACCGTAGCACCGTCTGGNGCTGTTGATGAATTCAGACGAAAGATAGCAAGGAATGATTACCCTATAATGGCTTTATGGGAAATGGGAATACGCGGTTTACGAGTTCCAATTCAAGATCTAGAGAACGACAAAACAAGACGCCGTATGCAAATAATGACGGAAGTTGGACATAACTTTCATGTTTACGTATACGACATACCTACCGGCGAACAAATTAGCCTGATCAAGGAAAACGCACATCTTCTTTCACAACTAGAGATTGTTATTTCTTGGGATAAAATTCAAGATTACACGAAAGTATTAGAGGAACTTAGTAATAAGACCGGATTAAATATTATTTTATCTAGAGTAAACCGCAAGGACAGCGCAAAAACATCGGGNGGCAAATTCAACCATCTAATAAGTCACGGGTTTAACTTATCGGAAGAGGAAGAGCTAAGTAAATTTTTACTTGATAACAAAGGATTAATTTCTGGCGTTCAATTTACAATTACTAGGGCGGAGTGTCCCTGGAACGCAGCTCATTTAGTCTCAAATTTTGCCAACAAGACAGNATGCAACCCCTATTTATATGTTAAATCTACAGAAGCCAGTCCAGCTGAGCGTTTCAATGATGAAATTTCTAATACATTACGGTTTGGTGATGTCTGTTTNGCAGCTATTGGCAATGATGTAAACGTTATAATAGATACCTTCGATGACGCTGATCGGGGATATTTTACCAGGACCGGACTTGTCGATAGACGGTTTAACCCGCGCTTGGCGAGCAATATTTTATCAGAATTGATACAACGGTTAAGCACNGANGGCCCATGGCAAGTANTGCAAANTGACGGGACACAAAAGTTAATAAACAANCGAAATAAAACAATTCGGGTAGGGTTAANGGAAAGCCTTANATCAGGNGAAAAATTAATTAATCCATTTACTGGGAGAACAGATCAAACCAATGAAGCGAAAGTATACATAATTGAAGGATGATAAAAAAAATATCAGCTTATTTCTAACTCAGTCATTTGTAAAAAAACCAACAAAATTTCGAAATAATTTTAGACTCCGTCTTTTACAAAATGAACCTTGTGCGAAGCCTAGTTANCTATTAAGTATGGGATTATGAAAACTTTTCTCACACTAGTTACCCTCCTGTTATTTTCATACACCAATGTATCCGTTGCGCAAGAAAAGCCGCCATTAGTGGGCGTGGGGTCTGAGCAATGCGGCCGGATGACTGATAGCATCGGCCAGCAAGCTGCAGCAAAAAAATCTTACGAGCAATGGGTATTTGGTTTCATGTCGTCCCTTGCACTTGTTCATAGTCAACCCGTATTCGACCTGAGCAAGCCAAACGAAATCTGGTTGGCAATAGAAACCATTTGCAAGAAGAACCCGGAACAACATGTCTTCGAAGCAGCATCAGTTGTTTACCTTCAGTTATTGAAGATGCTCTCCAAGACAATGAAATAAGAACGTTTGAAACNTTACCATTTTCTAGGTTTTCCCTTTTTACTAAACTTAGGGAAAGCCAATCGTAAGCTAGGTATTTTCTCTATTATGTGCTTCATAGTAGTTAATCANGGGCCCGGNAGGGATAATCCCGTTTGGATTAATCGTTTTATGACTGCCATAATAATGGGTTTTAATATGCTCGAAGTTAACGGTTTCTGAAACACCAGGCTGTTGATAAAGGTCTCTGGTATAACTCCACAAATTAGGGTAATCGCACAGTCTTTTCGTGTTACACTTAAAGTGACCAACATAAACAGCGTCAAACCTGATAAGGGTGGTGAAAAGTCGCCAATCCGCTTCCGTTATCGTTTCCCCTAATAAAAACCGATTAACTGAAAGCCTTTGCTCTAAATCTTCAAGACATTCAAACAACTTAAAAACAGACTCTGTATATGCATACTGCGAAGTGGCAAACCCCGTTTTATATACGCCATTATTGACATTTTCGTAGATCGTTTTATTTATCTGATTTATCTCTGTTCTTAGGGGCTTTGGATAAAAATCGCGATCATTACCACAAACTTTCTCGAAAGACGAATTAAACATTCTAATTATTTCAGAACTTTCATTAGATACTATAGTCCCTTGTTTTATATCCCAAAGAACAGGGACGCTAGCTCTACTTGTGATCTTTTGATCGGCCGCGAGATATATTTCAAAAACGCTGTTTTTACCAAGTATTTGATCTCCTGTGCATTCGCTAAAATCGACCCTGAACTCCCAACCATTCTCTAGCATGACAGGATGAACAATCGAGACACCTATGTGGGCCTCTAGACTTTTCAATTTTCTAAATATCAGTGCTCNATGAGCCCATGGACAAGCTAAAGAAATATATAAATGATATCTTCCACTTTCAGCTTTGAAGCCACCTACCCCCGTTTCGCCAGGAGAGCCATCTAGAGTAATCCAATTACGAAACTCTGCCTCCTTCCTCTTAAATGAACCATCGGAAGTCTGTTTCTCGTTAGTACGGTCAGTCCATCGACCGTTTATGAGCGTTTTCATTTAAACAAATCCTCAGCGTATTAACTTGATCTTTAAATATTACCTTCATTTTTGAATCNAGTAGTTTTACGGTTATTATTAAATTAATCATGTACTCAAATATCATTTTTATATTAATCACCGTAAAAGGAAAATGGTGGTATTTATCAAATGCCTTTAAGCAAGAATTTAAATATTCCCGAAACGAATTTTTATTATAGGAGCAAATATGCCGATTATTAAAAAGAATGGTGTAGAAATTTATTACGAAGAGGCAGGATCAGGATTTCCTCTCTTAGTGCTACCCGGTGGCGGCTTAAATGCTACTGTGGCCGGACTGGAAAATCATGCCTTCAATCCGCTGGCAGAATTTTCAGATAAATACCGTGTAATTGCACTTGATCTCCGCAATGCCAATAACGGTAAAACTATTGGACCACTTGAGATTGAGAAAACTTGGGATAGTTTTACGGAAGACCAACTCACGCTGATGGACGAATTGGGCATAGAAAAGTTCATGGTACTTGGTTTTTGCATTGGTGGACCTATGATATGGAACTTGTTGAAGAGAGCTAACCACCGTGTGATTTGTGCGACACTTGTTCATCCAAGCGGGTTTATATCTAGCCACCCCGATATCTATTTTCAAAATAATATAAAAGGGTGGGCTCCAGTTTTTATTAAGAACAACCCAGATATTACTTTGGATATGGCAGCTGAGTTTCTTAACAATATGTACACGAAACGGGCCGATTTTGTTTTCACCGTGGATAGAGATTTCGTCAGAAATTGTGAAACACCCGTTCTTATTTTACCGGATGACATTCCGGCTCACCCCTATGCTACTGCCATGGAAACTGCTTTATTAGCCCCCAATTCACAAGTAAGTCTTTATCCCTGGAAAGAGAATGANCGCAAAATTGAACTTGCTTTAAGACATATTTCAGGTTTTCTTTCCTCATACAGCTGATCTGAATACCTATAAGTCTTAGAAAAATGATCAGGATAAGTNAAAACACTNTTCACTTCTTTTATGCAAGAACAATTTACCATCTCAGAAAAGTTAGCCATCCCTAATACAANTCTCAGGAAATGAACGTATGGAAAAAAGAACTTTTGGACGCACTGGATTACAGATTTCCCTTCTAACCTTTGGCTGTGGTGCTGTAGGCGGACTGATGACAAAAGGAAATGCTCAGGATCAGGATAGGGCAGTTGCTTGGGCGCGTGATAACGGAATAAATCACTTCGATACCGCGCCCTCTTATGGTAATACGGCATCAGAATCCAATCTTGGTCGAGCGCTTGGTAAAAATCGATCAGAAGTCATCGTAAGCACAAAGGTTGGATTTTCCAAAGATGATCTTACAGATATTCAAAGCGCCGCACAGAAATCGTTAGAGGGAAGTCTGAAAAGGCTAAGGCAGGATTATGTAGACATATTTCAGTTGCATAACACCCTAGACGACGCCGGAGCGTCAGATTCAATTTCCGTACAGCAAGTAATAGACGAGGTACTGCCTGCTTTTATTAAACTTAGGGATAAAGGTCTTGTAAGGTATTTAGGTTTCACTGCCAAAGGCAANACAGAGGCGCTTCACTCACTAGTAAAAACCGGACAATTTGATAGCAGTCAAGTCTTCTATAATCTACTTACACCATCAGCTGGAGAAGAAGTTCCCATTGATTTTCCAGGGCAAAATTTTGAGCNACTCATAGAAAGATGTAAAAGTTATGAAATGGGAACGATTGGCGTTAGAATTTTAGCTGGGGGGGCGTTGTCAGGTNCAGAAACCCGACATCCACTAAGCATGCAAGAAGTTGCCCCTATAGGATCGGGAACAGATTATAAAACAGATGTCTCACGAGCGCTTCATTTCAGATCTTTGATTGAAGAAAACTATGCCGCTAATCTTCCTGAACTTGCGATNCGCTANTCGATCACAAACAAGAATCTATCAACAATTGAGGTTGGGATTGCAACTAATGAAGAGCTTATAACTGCGGTCGAGGCTGTAAATCGCGGTCCGCTGTCATCCACCGCCTTGACAGAAATAAAAAATATACAAAATCACCTTTAGGCAGCTATTAAACGTTTAACGCGCCCTTCGACTGAAGTTCATCTACATCCTCTTCGCTAAGCCCAAGCCACTCCTGCAAAATTTTATTTGTGTGTTCCCCAAGAATGGGCGATGGTTTTAAGGTTGATGCCTTCCCATCAACAAGAACCGGCCAACCGGGCATTTTAAAGGGTTCATGAATCGGATGATCCATTAATTGCATAATACCTCGGTTTTCAAAATCCTTCTCTTCATTTAATTCTCCGGTATCGAGAACAGCACCTGCAGGGATACCAGCCTCCCCTATTCTTTGCATAGCCTCGGATTTTGTAAGAGTTTTAGTCCAATTAGCTATTATATCGTCTACTTCGTCCATACGCTCNACCCTGTCAGCTGGAGTGATATATCGTTGATCACCAACAAGGTCATCCCGCCCAACTNCTTTTAAAAGGCGATCCCAATGGTCCGGATTAGCTCTGCTTGTCATAATGTAAATATAGTCATTAGCTCCGCCTGGAGCGCACGGGTAAAGACCCATCGGGGCGTTTGTTATTCCCGGAACTTTGCTCCCACCCCGCTGTGCTGGCTTTTTAGTACGACCATGCGTAGCAAAATTTACACGCATATAGTGAAGCATGGCATCCTGCATAGCAACCTGCAGGCAATGGCCTTCGCCCGTTTCCCGCCTCTTAAACAGTGCTCCCAGAATGGTAATAGCCATTAGCATTCCTGTTCCAGTGTCTCCAATGGTTATTCCAGGGCGGGTTGGCGGTCCATCTGACTCTCCCGTAACGCTAAAAGTGCCGCCACACGCCTGCGCAATCATATCAAAAGCAAGATTTTTCTCATGGGGGCTTCCTATACCGAACCCCTTTACCTGAGCATAAATAATACNGGGATTAATTTTCTTAACCGTTTCATACCCAAGGCCAAGACGTTCTATTGCCCCCGGCGCAAAATTCTCCATCATTACATCTGCCTCTTTAATCATACTTTTGACTAAATTCAGGCCTTCCACAGACTTCAGGTTAATAGTTNCNGATTTTTTGTTAGCATTAAACATATGAAAATAATACGGATCGTCATCCGGTTTATTAGGTCGGAGCCGACGCCCCGGATCGCCCATTTTTGGATTTTCAATCTTGACTACGTCGGCGCCCAACCATGCAAGTGTTTCGGTACATGACGGNCCAGCTTCAAATTGCGTTAAATCAAGGACTTTAATGCCTTTTAAAAAGGAAAAATCGGCAAGTTTATCAGACATAGATTATCTCCATCGAGTCGTTTCAAATAATCCAAGCTCATTATCGCCACTTTCTAAATATTAGATTGTTGGTATATGTATTTTATTACAACAGCGATCCAATATTATGGTTTTCTATTGAGTGGAGATTGCGGCCTTACCGTCCCGGAGAACAAACTTTTGCACCTTGCCAGTGGCAGTTTTAGGCAAATCCTTCACGAAACTAATCCACTGGGGTGTTTTGAAATGAGCTAAATTTTCACGGACATAGAGTTTTAATTCATCCTCGGTAGTACTTCTTCCCTCTTGAAGGACGACAAATGCATGGGGCGCCTCACCCCATTTTTCGTGNGGCATACCAACCACTGCAACTTCCAAAACAGCCTCGTGGTGAAGCAAGCAACCCTCTACTTCAACCGAAGAAATATTTTCTCCTCCGCTTATAATAACATCCTTGAACCGGTCTCTTATTTCCAAATAGCCATCGGGATGAACAACAGCAGCATCACCGCTATAAAACCAACCATCTTTTATCGCAGCCGATGTTGCTTCGGGATCNTTGTAATACCCTTTCATAACAACATTACCTTGCACGCTTATTTCGCCGAGCGTTTCACCATCCTTTGGTACCTCATTTCCGTTTTCATCTACAACTCTAAGTTCACCTGAGCTTACTAGCTCAACGCCCTGTCTCGCCTTAATCTTGGCAAGATTCTCTATAGACAAACCCGAATGCGCTGGTAACGGCTCACATATAGCAATTAACGGAGTAGTTTCTGTTAATCCATAAACATGAGTTAATTCCCAGCCAAGGTCTCTTTCCACCACTTCGATTGTAGCTGCTGCCGGGGGAGCGCCTGCTGTGAATAAACGTACTCCCTTCGGGGCATCAGCACGGACACTCTCCGGAGCATTAGTTATGCTGATTAAGACGGTCGGTGCGGCACAGAACATGGTAATTTGTTCTTCTTTTATTAGTTTATAAATTANTTCAGGCTCAACTTTTCTAAGACATATATGAGCCATTCCCCTTGCCGTATTTATCCAGGTAAACGTCCAGCCATTTGCATGAAACATTGGCAGCGTCCAAAGGTAACGATCATTTGTTGTCAAATGATGATGGACTAAGGTACCCATTATATTCATATAAGCGTTGCGATGGGTAATCATNACGCCTTTTGGTCTAGCAGTTGTTCCACTAGTATAGTTGATAGTTAATAGATCATCCTCGTCAATTTGATTATGTGTATAAGCGCCCGTCTCATTTGCCAAAAGTTTTTCGTAATCGTCCCAACCTGATTTTTCACCCTCTAACGCTATATAATTTTCCACAGACACAAGCTTATCTCTAATACCATCAACCGCGTCAAAATAATCGGGATGGGCACAGACTACTTTTGCACCACAATGATTAATTATGTATTCAAAATCGTCTGCTGAGAGACGATAATTTATCGGCACCAAAACGGCCCCCATCTGAGGAACAGCGTAATAACCCTCCAAGTGGGTATGGGTATTGGGAGCAATATATGCTACTCTGTCGCTATGCATTACACCCATATTTTGCAACGCGGCTGACCATTTATCACACCGCGAAAAAAACTCTTCATAGGTAAAGCGAAGGCTTCCATCAACAACAGCCTCTTTCCCGGCATAAAGACGCCGGGCACGCTTAGCAAATTCCATTGGACTTAATGCAACCTTCATAGCAAATTCCTTAAATTTCATGCTCAAACGACAACAGTATAGCGACGCAAGATCCCGGTCAAACATCCTTTGATTTTAAAAGTCGTAAATATTCNATTATGGGAACAATGTGGTCCAATGACGCAACATACCGTGAGGTCGCNAAATCCTATCCAACAAATATATTAAGTTGGTGTACCTCAGAAATTAAAAGTTGGGTAATTCAAGAACCTTTGCAAAGAGCACCACGCCTTTAAAAACACAAGCGTCAGGCAGTAGCTTCGAACGAAGGCAGTGTCGCCAGCGATCAGATGAATTAAGCTGGTTAAACTAACTAAAGAGGNGNCCAAACAGTGATTTTTTGAGCAAACATCAATGTCAGAGACTATTGGGAGATCTAGTTAAGCTAGATACCGATAAGAGGCTGCGCCAACCTAACAGCCGCGTTGGAAAACTTCAGTGGGGCTTCCGTTACAGCCAAGCATATACAGTCCTCGCCTTCACGAACCCGCGGTTGGTGTTCAAGATCACCTACAACCTCCTGAATGTCGCCGGGCCCATAGCTTCCCGTCTCATCGCTAAACCCACCCGAAAAGATTACCGTCAACTCTCTGCCGTTGTGGCTGTGGTGAGGAACTTTTTTGCCTGCAGGAATCTTTAAAAGACGAGCGGTTGCGGATTTATCTTTCGTTTCCAAGACAATTTGACTCACCCCCAAACCTAATTTCTTCCATGGTAATACCGTACAATCTTTTGGCAGATAATCCAAAATAACTTTAGGAAGACCGTGATCGGGCGCATCGCAGACATCTTCTTCAAGATGGGCAAGTGACCTATCACCGTGATCNCCAAGCCGCTCTAGCACATTATCAAACAAATCATCCGACAGACTTTTTGGCGCAGAANTTGTAAGAAGGGNTCCACCTATTTCCTCCAGATTTCTGAGGGTACCAGAACAATATGAACAACGAGACAGGTGCGCAGCAACTGCTAAGCTCCACGTCTCAGAAAGAGCCCCAGAAGAATAGTCAAGCAGCAACTCGTCGCTAAGATGATGTGTTATATTCATTATATTTCCCCAAACTCGCTTCTAATACGTTTAAAAGCCAGCCTAATACGTGATTTCACTGTCCCCAATGGAATTTTTAATTCATCCGCCACCTCAGAGTGCGGCTTTTCCTCAAAAAAAGCCAGCCGTAAAACCTGCTGTTGTTCAGAAGGAAGTTTCTCAACAAAGCTCCGNAGACGGTTACTTTTACGTTCCATTTCTAATACTGAGAACGGGTCGTCTGGCGTCGCCTGATCAAAATACGGATCTGTTGTATCCGCCTCGGGGCGTTTCTCTTTCCTAATTAAATCAATACGGGAGTTTCTTGCAATTGCGAATATCCAAGCGCCGGCGCTGGCTTTTGCCGGATCGAACAGGTGAGCTTTTCGCCAAACGTTAACCATGGCCTCCTGAACAACCTCATCTGCCCTATCCGCAGTCGAACCATTATTTTGACAAAAACCCTTAATTCTTGGCGCAAAGTGGTCGAATAAACTTTTAAAAGCTTTTCGATCCCTNTTAGTTGCAACCGCAACTATCAATCGAGATTGTTCATCCCGGTAANTATTTTCCACTTTAAAACCGACCTTCTCATGGCTGGATACCGTTTCTACTTGAGCAAACGGCTTTTTACCAGTGAAACCATTGCTGTTCACCGGAACATATTTTCTAGAATCGATGTCTACATCTATAACCATGACCTTACTACGCCCGACGNATAAATTTGGATCATATTTATTTTAAAAAAAATTATCCGTTTTAAACCAGCTTATTCGAACGATTTACGATTAAATAAGTTACCACGGGATGACTCTCTTTTCGTTATCAAAAAATTTTCCGCTATCGGAACTATCAAGTGTTTTTATCGCAGCCCATAATTTTGACGCGGAATCTTCAGGCGTTAAAAGGCTCAGTCCGGACTTAGCGAAAGGCTCAGAAAGTTCNGTGNAAACAGTACCAGGATGAAACAATACCGACACATGGCTTGGCAAGCTCCGCGCTAACTCAACCGATGCAGTTTTTATTAACTGGTTTAATGCTGTTTTCGACGCACGGTAACTGTACCAGCCCCCCAAACAATTATCCGATATGCTGCCTACTCTCGCCGAAAGTGANACGAAAACCGATTTGCCTTGTTTCGGAAAAAGGGGTGCTAGATATTTCAAACAAAGAACCGGTCCGATGGCATTAACCATAAAATTCTCGTATAAAGTATCCGTATTTATGGATTTTAAATTTTTTTCGGGAAAAAAATGATCCGAATGCAACACTCCTGTTGCGTCAAACACTAATCTTAAATCTCCTTCNGTAGACTTTACTNCCTCGGCCAAATCCTTGATGGATTGTTCATCTTTCAAATCAAGTTTAGGTTTTGTGGATCTGCTTGCTGGAATAACCTTCAAGAAAGTTTTGTCTCGGCATAGAAGGTCGAACACGGCCGCCCCAATACCGCCAGAAGCACCCAACACGACAGCGATACTATTTACGGGAAANTTTTGNGACACTAGACCTTCACCTAACTCTTTAATCATTCAGTGAACAACTTTGGTTTATAACCTTCGACTGAAAAACAACAAAATAACTTGTAANTGNAACGTAGTCAGTTCTCGTGAGAGTTTCTACGGTCATTAACGTTTTTTGGATCATTGATGNCCCACGCCGAACAATCCTAATTAATCCAAACTGTACTTTTCACGGTNATTTGTGTCCTAAGACGTAGAAAAAATTTTTAATAGTGATCCAGGATCTATCCACCGCCGTANCAGAATNTANTACGAAGGAGTTCANATGAATCATTCAGCTTTATCCTCTTCCAATGGCATCTCTTCGATGGGTGACACAGTTTTTATAAGAAACGCTATGAAACAGCCCCTCCTTTCAAAAGAAGACGAACAGCATCTAACTAGAGCTTGGAAATTTGAAAGAGACGATAGAGCTCTAGATCGTCTGATAAGGGCTTATTCAAGACTCGCAGTAAGTTCCGCCCTCAAATACAAAAAGTTTGGGTTACCCNTCGGCGATCTCATNCAGGAAGCAAATGTGGGATTGATGCAGGCAGCTGAAAAATTCGACCCTGACCGAGATGTGCGTTTCTCTACTTACTCCGCGTGGTGGATAAAGGCAGCGATTCAAGAGTACATCTTGCGCAATTGGTCGATGGTACGGATTGGTTCAACGTCCGCACAACGTAAGCTATTCTTCAACCTCCGTCGTATAAAGGCAAGGTTGGAGGAGCAAAACACGGCCAAACCCGGAGATGATATATCACAGGAAATTGCAACACAGTTGGATGTGCCGATTAGAGATGTTGTCTACATGGACGGTCGGTTAGAAAAAAGTGACCAGTCTTTGAACGCCGTTGCGTTCGATGAAAGCGGTATCGAACTGCAGGATTTGCTGGCTGACGACAGGCCAAACCCAGAGGTTATATTAAGTGGAAACGAAGATGCAAAAATAAGGGCTGATATAATATCGCGGGCCATGGCCGAACTTAGTCCAAGAGAGTACAGTATAATAAAGAGGCGCAGGTTAGGTTATGAAAAGGTAACACTTGAATCTTTAGGTAAAGAGTTTGGTGTCAGCAAAGAGAGGGTGAGACAGCTCGAGGCGCGAGCACTTGGCAGCATTAAAGACGCCATTTCGTCCTATGTTGATCAACCATCAGATTTATATTGATTGTTGAAGTTCGAAAATCACGCCTCTACTACTTTCATTACCTTACTAACAGCGGGCAAGAGGTCGGTAGCTAGCAAAGTGCTCTGTCCATTACTCTTCAGGTACTCTGCCGCTTTACCATGCAGCCACACACCATAAATCTCGGGACTTTCTAGTCGTTGCGCAGTCAATCCACCGATTAGGCCTGCCAGAATATCACCCGACCCGGCAGTGGCTAAAATGCTATCAGCCAACGGATTTACATAGGTTGGTTTTGGCCCTACTAAAGTCCCAGCTCCCTTGAGCACCCATACACCCCCATATTTGGACTGCAATTTCTCCAATGCTAAAAATCGATCGCTGATTTCTTCACCCAGTAATGTCCGTGCCTCACCTGGATGGGGAGTGCCTATCCAGTAAGCTTGTCGTCTTCCAGCTTTTGATTCTGATAGCCAATTTAGACCATCTGCATCAAGGATAAGAGGAGTGCCGCTGGCCCAGGCTTTTTCGAGAAAACAGTCTGCCCCTTTACCTAAACCCGGTCCGGCAACGACAGCGTCCACCTGATCTAATAATTCGTCCACTTGACCCAAATCACGTTTGACAGAGATTAATTCAAGAGGACATTCCGGAAATGAAGGGCCGCAAACATATACCTTACCAGCCCCTGCCCTCAGCGCAGCAAGTCCAGCCATGCAGCCTGCCCCTTCCATCGGCGGCCAGCCTCCAATAATCAAAACACTGCCAAAAGTTCCCTTATGACCCGATCGTGGTCTTTTTATTACCCCTTCGTTNCCATATGAAATTAATAAAGAAGTCGGATCAACAAGACTTTCCGGTTTTTCGATCCCTAAATTTGCGTAGGATAAATTTCCGCACAAATCAGGTCCTGTGCCGGTGAAACAACCCTGCTTCCGGGATAAGCACATCATTGTGAAATCTGCCTTTACTGCGGTTCCAGGTGTTGAGCCGGTTGAAGCATTTAAGCCAGATGGAATATCTATCGCAATTACTTTGGCTCCGTTCTTACGAGAGACATTAATCCACTCAATAACATCTAAATAATGATCTGCAGGCGGTCTGTTTAAACCTGATCCCAAGAGGCCATCAATTATTACATCATCACAAGAAATTTCATTTGGATCGGGAAGAAATCGTAGTTTATCGGCGCCTAAAGCATGGCAAAACTCTGCGATTTTTTTTGATGTTCCAGAAGGTTCTTTTGTCGAATAAATTGAAGTATTGTATCCAGAAATTGCACTAAAAATCGCAACTCCATATGCGTCACCACCGTTATTTCCCGGACCGGCTATAGAAAAAACACGGCTCACTTTTGCTAATTTTTCCACAATATTCCAGACACTTGATGCCGCGCGCATCATTAGCAGCTTTTCTGGAATTCCTGTTTTGATTACAGCGGAATCTAATTTATTAGAAGTAGTAGCGTCATATAAAACCAATATCACCTCGAAAATTAAGAATGGCAGATAAGTTNACAAAAAATAGATATTAGAAAGTGATCTAATTATTACCATTGTCTTGGTAAAGAGAACAAAGAAATGTATTTAAAGGATTAAGCATCATTTTAAATGCTGTTTTACTCAGAATTTTTGTTCCATGGTTTTGGCAGGCAGTTCACTGCCTGCTTCTCCCAACTCCTTTGCAGGTATACCTGCTACTGAGGTGTTATCTGGTACATCTTTTAGAACCACACTGCCAGCACCAATCCTGCACGATTTGCCAATAGTAATATTTCCAAGTATAGAGGCCCCCGCGCCAATCATCGTGCCTGAACCAATCTTTGGATGACGGTCACCGGGCTCCTTCCCCGTACCACCCAACGTTACCCCATGTAAGAGTGAAACATCATTTCCCAGCACCGCCGTTTCACCAACTACTACACCCGTCGCGTGATCCACCATAATACCTTTTCCGATTGTCGCAGCTGGATGAATATCCACCTGAAACACTTTAGATGCCCTGCCTTGTACAAATTCTGCTAGCACCTTTCTTCCTTCATGCCATAGCCAGTTTGCCAACCGATATGCTTGAATTGCCTGATAACCCTTATAAAATAGAAATGGCTTAAGATAGCTATGGCAAGCAGGATCCCGCTCTAGTGTTGCGCAAAGATCAGCTGCTGCTGCTTCCTCCAAAAAGGGGTCATTATTAAAGGCCTCACTCGCCGCTTCATGTATTGGGATGTAGTCCTTGTCATCGGCACTCAGTTCTGAAGCAATGACTTCCGTCATCCCTGCTTTAAAAGACTTCTGATCGAGTATGGTTTTTTGGAATAGCTTCTCCAATGCTGGCTCGGAAATTGACCACAGCTTTGCTTCTTTATTGAGCTCGGACCATATAAGCTCGATAGCACTAGGGCTAAATTTTGATTCTGTCTTTAACATTTGAACTTTGTCTCAATCTAAGTTAGCCAGGAAGGAACCGGCAGATCTTTTTCTCTTAAAAACTCGGGGTTATAAACTTTGCTTTGGTATCGGTGACCATAATCGCAAAGAATGGTCACTATTGTATGCCCAGGTCCCATTGTCTTAGCCATTTGAATAGCGCCCGCTATGTTAATTCCGGTAGAACCTCCCATACAAAGACCCTCGTGCTGAAACAGATCAAAAATTAGCGGGAGGGCCTCTTCATCTGAAATTTGAAAGCAATGATCTATTTCCGCAAGCTCTAGGTTTTTTGTGATACGTCCTTGACCGATTCCTTCAGAGACCGAACTTCCTTCAGAAAATAATTTACCTTTGGTATAATAATTATAAAGAGAAGAACCTTCCGGATCAGCTAATCCTATTTGAATCGTTTTCCTGCATTCCTTTAAAAATTTACTTATACCGCTGAGCGTTCCACCCGAACCAACTGCGCAAATAAACCCGTCGATTCTTTTCTCAGTCTGCTCCCAAATCTCTGGGCCGGTGGTCTGATAATGCGCCATGGCGTTTGCCACATTATCGAACTGATCTGCCCATATAACACTTTTCTCATTGGAATTTGAGAGTTCTTTTGCCAAACGTTCAGAGTATTTAACATAATTATTCGGATCTTTATAGGGAACGGCCGGCACCAACTTTAAATCGGCACCACACAAACGGAGCATATCCTTTTTCTCTTGGCTCTGCGTTTCCGGCATTACAATAACTGATTTGTAACCAAGAACTTGCGCTAATAAACTAAGACCAATTCCGGTGTTTCCTGCTGTACCTTCTACAATTGTGCCTCCTGGCTTCAAGACACCCCTTTTTTCAGCATCTGTAATTATACCCAAAGCTGCTCGATCTTTTACCGATCCGCCTGGATTCAGAAATTCCGCCTTTCCTAAAATATTGCAACCTGTTTCCTCTGATGCTTTATTTAAACGGATTAAAGGTGTGTTTCCTATGCAGTCTACAAACCCGCTCTTAATTGACATAAACCAACTCGTTCTAAAAAAATTAGTAGCCGTTACTAGATAAACTTAAAGATAGCATTACAAAACAAAAAGTTTCTATAATTGTTGCTTGATGCTAGTTTTAGAAAACTTTTTCTATTTTTTTATTTGATTAGGAAAACTCTTTCTAATCAAAATTAATATCTCCCTTAAAATGCCTATCCAGAAATGACTGCTAACTGACTTTTCGATAACAACGTATTTAGTTTTTCAGTTAAAAGTATTTAAGCTAGCGGCACTGCGACCTTGTACATTTCTGTTGTTTCGAAGGCCCTAGCAGCACGGAGCACTCCCAAATCATCATGTGTTGGGCCTACGATCTGCAGACCCACCGGAAGCCCCAAAGATGTCTTCCCGCATGGAACCGATGATGCTGGTTGTTGAGTTAAATTGAATACAAAAGTATTGCACCAAGGTGCAAAAATATCCCCGTCATCCAAACCCGGATTTTCGGCCTTATATGGAGGTATGGGTACCGTAGGCAGTAAAAGCAAATCATAGTCTTTCATTGCCTCAAACATCCTGGATCGTAACTCCTGAGTTCCAAGGTAATCTCTGTAATGGTCTACTCCGGTGTAGCCTTTTGCCTTCTGCGCCCAGGAATTGATAACCTCTCCCTTTGCTTGTATTTCAGAAGGTAAAAGATCTAATTCAGCTAGTGTACGTGTTCTATAAAAATTCTCACCTTTTGTTATGTCTTCTTGAGAAAAAGGTGGTTTAATTTCCGTAACTTGGTTGCCCATGTTCTCAAATAGCTTTACTGCCTCAGAACACAGTTTTATAACTTCATCATCTGGTTTTGGTCCAAAACCTATACTAGGCATGAAACCAATTTTCAGGTTCTGTACCCCTCCTTTNATAACCTCCATGTAGTCGATTTTATTGCAGGGTAATGCCGTTGGGTCTCTACTATCTGGTGCTGAAATAACATTGAGTAAAAGTGCAGCATCTTCCACACTCCTTGCGATAGGTCCAGCACAAACCGCGGGGCTTGTCTGAGGATAGAATGGTACTCTTCCAAAGCTTGGTTTATGACCATATAAGCCGCAAAAAGATGCAGGGTTTCGGATAGACCCGACTATATCTGTTCCAACGACAACTGGGCACATTCCAGCAGAAACTGCAGCGGCTGAACCAGAGCTTGATCCCCCCGAATTATAATCCAGGTTCCATGGGTTCCTCGTAGGGCCAAACTTAGAACTGTAACCGGAGGCGAGCATCCCGTAATCNCACATTGTCGTTTTTCCNAGNATAATCGCACCACTNNCGATCATTCTATCNACNACCGGCGCATTTGNNGTTGGGATATTATTCTCTGCACCATTTGCTAACGACCCTCTATATATGGGTATATTAGAGATGAACAACCCATCTTTGATTGCTGTGGGAATACCATCTAGTAGTCCTAAAGGCGCATTCTTGAACCATCGCTCTTCACTTTTTTTTGCGCTTAACAGCGCAGTTTCCTCCATCAAAAGATGAAAAGCATTTATTTGCGGGTTTAATTTTGAAATTCTTTCTAGATGGGACGTAACGACATCAACCGGTGATAGACTACGATTTTTATATGCTTTTATTAATTCGATGGCACCTAATAACCATAATTCTTGTGCCGTCATGCCTCTAGCTCTCCATACCACGGCGTCCCAGCACCGGTTTCTCTCTAGTGGGAACAGTAATTCTCATAGATTTTCGAGAGGAAATTTCTGCATACCATTTCTCAAGCGTTGGCGCTGTTTTCCGCCAATCCTGAAAGAAACGAAAATCCACGTAGGATAACGCTACAGCAGTAGTTATCTCCTCACCGCTAAGAAAATCTCCTATCTTTTCACGTCGATTATTTTCCATCGATTTTATGCCACGCGTAACTCTCGCCTCTAAGTGACTAACAAAACTTTTACTTTGCTCTGCTTTTGGCCTACGAAGTTCCATCGTCCGAAGTAAAGTACTTTCTATAATGCAGTTGGCTAGATGGATAGCTGTTTTGCTCTCAAACTTGGCATTTTGTGGTATCAAGGGCTGGTTGTCATGAAGCGTATCTAGAAACTCCAGTATAACGTCGCTATCGAAATAACACTTCCCGGTCTCAACAAAAAGCGCAGGAATTTGGTTCAAAGGGTTTATTTCCAGAAAAACACCTGGTTCCGATAGCTTAATAAAACGTTCTGCGAGCGGGATATCCCTTTCCAAAGCCGCAACGATGCACTTGCGGCCGAATGGTGTTGTGGCATCAGTATATAGAATCATTGTAGTGGTCCACTCATACAGCTTTTTCAAATATGTTTTTTGCCCGCAAAACAGCAAGCTTAAGCGCTAAGTCTATTCCGCAAATTTTTTGTTTTATTGGTGTCTATTATAAAACCCTCACCTTGTTTAATGATGACAACACCATAGTCTTTTTTTGCAGACTCTATGCTTACTTTTTCTTCTATTACGTCTTTTAATACCATCTCCGGCCTTCTCGTGAGAGGATCACCATAACCTCCTCCGCCAGCCATAATATGTCGGAAAACATCCCCTTTATTTAATGCTTCCACCTCAGTCATGAGCACCGGTAAAAGCTGGCTGTTTCGGCCCGGATTAAGAACGTTTTGTGAAGGTTTACCTTCCTTGCCATTAAAAAGGCCATGGGGGGGATAATCTCTTTTGTCAGATCTCACATTTAACAACGCGCCATCATGCAACGACTCATATTCTCTCACCAACGCTAGCCCGCCTCGATATTGTCCAGCGCCACCAGTATCCGGAACTAATCCATATTGATTTATCCTAATTGGATAATCTTGCTCTATCATTTCCACTGAAACATTTGACTGGTTGGCTCCCATATGCGGAACGCCCTCTTGCCCGTCATGTCGGCTAGTACCGCCCCAAGTCCCCATAAATGTCTCACAAAACACGTATGCTTTACCATCGATATAACCTGATATAGTCGGCAGTGTAGAACCGCCCGTTGTATCTGCCGTAACATTATCCGGTAAAGCACTAGCTAGAGCGCCAAACAAGCAATCTATCATTCTATAACCTGTTATGCCTCTGGCGCCACATGGTGCGGGGAACTTTGGATTCAACAATGAGCCGAGCGGAGCTTTCACTGTGATCGGCCTTGAGAACCCTTCGCAATTTGGAATATCCGCTTCTAAAACGGAACGTAGCGCAGCATAAGCGCAAGATTTGGTAAACGGAAATGAAGGGTTTATACCTCCGGAAACTTGTTCCGAGGTTCCCTCCCAATCTACCGTTATTCTATCATCTTCTACCGTGACCTTTACATTTAAAATAACGGGAGCAGGATCTCTTCCAAGGCCGTCAATATGGTCTGTAAAACTGTAAACACCATTTGGGACTTTGAGGATTTCCGACTTTGTTAGTTCTTCCGCGTAGTCTTGAAGATGGTCCGCGTATTCTAAAACTGTCTCTAAACCATATCGGTCAAAAAGATCACCCAGCTCCTTTTCACAGCTTTTACATGCCGCTATTTGAGCCTGGAGATCACCTAAAACCTTATCCGGTGTCCGAACGTTCAACTTTATCACGTCCAAGAGTGCTTGATTTGGCATACCTTTTTCTAAAAACTTTACTACGGGAAGTCTAAGTCCTTCTTGGAAAATTTCGTGTGCTCCCAGGGCGTTACTGCCTGCGACAATTCCACCGACATCTGAATGATGAGCAAGTGCTGTGGCCCAGGCAACTATAGTTGAATTCCGGAAGATCGGGCTCGTGATATAAATGTCAGGCAAATGCTGGCCAGCTGCGGCAAAGGGGTCATTAAAAATGAATACATCTTCTGGAAATATTTTGCCTTCAAAATTTTTAATGACATTTCTTAAAGCATCCTGAAAACAGCCTAAGTGCATAGGGGTGCAAACGCCCTGTGCAATAGTCTGCCCAGTGCTATCACTAAGGGCAGTTGAAAAGTCCAGCGAGTCCCGAACGATCCCAGAGTGCGAAGTGCGCATAAGCGTCAAAGCCATATTATCCGCTATTGCGTCAAATGCATATCTAATCACTTCCCTTAAAAACGGATCAAACTTAGACAAACGATCCTCCCGATAAATAATCCCTAATTCAGAAGCAGCTTGATTACAATATTCCCCATACTATCCAAATGAGCCTCACAACCCGGCGGTACGACTACCGTACCTTCGTAATCTTCGATAATCAAAGGACCCTCTAAAATATTTTTCTCTAAGTCACCTCGAGAAAGTACTCTTGAGTTGACAAGGCCAATGGCAGGACCAAAGTATGCCTCCCGTCTATTATCTTCTTTCTTGTAAGTTTTTAGATTATGCTTTAGTTCAGGGGTCACTGTTTTCTTTGTTCCCACTAATCGCAAATTCACTAACTCAATCGGGAATTCTCCTGAAAACGCATGACCATATCTTGTGAAGTGCTTTTCCTCGAAAGTTTTTGAAAGATTTTTAAGTTCTTTCTGGTTCAGATTAGGTTTTTGAAAAGGTATTATTAACTCATATGCCTGGCCTTTAAATCTAAGGTCTGCAAAACGTTTGAACGTGATTTCTTTCGGATCTCCCCCGATCGTCTTTCTTATTTTCTCTTGCAATTCAAAAAAGATACCCTCCGCTGAATCAATCGGGGTATCGTCTAATAAAGAGAGGAGTGGCGCTGTNTCACTCGNNTCNAGATTACTATAAAGNAANCCAAGTGCGCTAAAGACACCCCCCGCTTTTGGAACTAATACTTCCTTTATTTTTAACGTTTTTGCGAGGTCAACAGCGTGCAAACCACCTGCTCCGCCAAANGCAAACAAAATGAAATCTCTTGGATCCCTTCCCCTGTAAGTTGTTACCGCTCGCACAGCTCTCATCATTGACGCGTTGGCAACGGTATAAATTCCATATGCTGTTTCCATCAGATCCAGCTTCATTGGCTCTGCAATGTATTTATTTATTGCTTGTTCTGATAATTTTTTGNTTATCGAAACTGTTCCACCAGCAAGTGCTTTGGGGTTTAGATATCCTAAAACTAAATTAGCATCAGTGACAGTCGGTCTTTCGCCACCTAACCCGTAACATGCGGGACCTGGCAGCGCCCCCGCACTCTCGGGGCCGATCTTTAACGAACCCACTCCATCTAGCCAAGCTATACTTCCCCCACCAGCACCTACCTCCGCTATATCAATTACAGGCAATTTTAGGGCGTACCCTCCTTTACCTACTAACGCGCTGGAAGACGACATTCCGCCGCCAACCTCATATTCGTCAGCAAGATTGTATTTGCCGCCTTCAATAATAGATGCCTTTGCGGTAGTACCACCCATATCAAGAGTAATCACATTCTCAAAGCCAGCTTTACTGGCAATGTGTTCAGCGCCTACCACTCCTGCCGCCGGTCCGCACTCCACGATGTGAGCCGGTTTTCGGAGACANGACTCCGCGTCTAAAATACCACCACTGGACTGCATAATAGTCAACTTATCGCTTATCCCGGAAGTCTTAAGCTGTTCTACCATCGCGGATAGATATTCACTTACGGGGGGACCAACGTATGAGTTAATAACGGTGGTACTAACGCGCTCATATTCTCTTTTCTGCGGTAATATTTCAGATGACAGAGATACAAACAAATCAGGAAGTTCTTTTTGGATAATTTGTCCTACAAGTTCCTCGTGTGCAGGGTTTACAAAAGAATGTAAAAAACAGATTGCTAACGCTTCAATCTTTTCTTTTTTTAATTTAAGAATAACCCTATTTAGTTGTGCACGATCTGGTTCTCGGATCACATTACCATAAGCGTCCAACCGTTCATCTATTTCAAACCTTAAGTTCCTAGGAACAAGGGGCGCTGGTTTTTCATAAAGTGGGTCATAAAGTTTTGGAACCCTTACTCTTTGGATTTCTAGAACATCTCTAAATCCTCTAGTGGTGATTAAGGCTGTCTTGGCACCTTTCTGTTCCAGGATTGCATTGGTAGCAACTGTGCAGCCATGCAAAACCTCATTAATATCCGATAGCTCAATAGAATATTNTCGAGATAAAGCTGCTATACCTTTAGAAACCGCATCAGCAAAATTTGGAGGGGTAGAAGGTAATTTCCAAGTGAGCAAGTCACCATCTTCTGTCACTGCAGCTATATCTGTGAANGTACCGCCAATGTCAGCAGCAACCCGTTTAACAATTTTATTACTCATCTTTTTTCTCAGATAGAAATTGTGATCCCGAAGCCTATACCATAAATGAAGAGTTTTTTTTGACCTTTATCTTTTTTAAAAAAGCCTCCTTCAGTTTTATTAATATTTTAACAACTNTTAAAAAGCATTTAATACTTTATAGTTTTTCAAAATCATCAGAAACTGAATGCCGAATGGTTAACCCGATCGCCGATTCGAATATCTAATCGTGAAGCTGTGCCACCGAGTAGTTCCAATACTCCCAAAACATTTCCCATAGAAGGAATAATGTTCAGAGAAAGGGGCTCCGTATTTCGTACAATACGTGTGATATAACCGTGTTTATCAAGAAATAACATATCTAAGGATATAAACGTATTTTTCATCCACATATTCACTTCACGTTCATTTATGTAGATAAAAAGCATTCCGTGATTTTCACGCAACTCCTTTCTAAACATTAATCCAAGAGCTCTTTCATTATCACTTCGGGCCAACTCAACTAAAAAATTATGCTGGTGTANGCCATTACGAGTAATTTGAATGCGGTCTATATTAAATTCTGCCGCACTCAAANTTTTTATAGAAATAATGAGAACCAACGGAAAAATAAGAAGAAATTTTCTCATCTTTTTATCTCGTATACTATGTCACGAATTTCCTCTCTTACTGAACCGATATTTGGGCTATCTGCCAGCCTAGCGGTCCAACCATACGGTATATTACGTCCCTTTGAATGGTTCCATTTTAGATCACGAAGTATTCCTACCGGCTTCAAAGGAAGTTCAAAATCAAGATTTTGTTTATTAAGAAGTCCCCAAATACCACTCCAGGCTCTTACTGTAGCCCAAGGATTGTAGCCTCCTCCTCCGAGTACTAAAATCCTATGCGACAATTTTGTTAAGTCCTCCACGGCCTCCCATAAAGCTAAGTTAGATAATCTTAACTGACTTTGTGGATCGTCCAGCAGAGCGTCAGAACCCGCTTGTATGACTACAGCCTCGGGTTCAAAGTTTTCTCCAACAGGGATAACACCTTCGGTTATCAATACACGCATTTCAGTATCATTTAACCCTTTTGGAACAGGGAGGTTTCTCACATTTCCGCTACCTCTATCATAGAGCCCGCCTGTAAATGGCCATCGGTTTGTTTCATGAATAGAAATTGTAAGTACTCTATCATCGTTCTGAAAAGCTTCCTGGACCCCATCCGCATGATGGGCATCTAAGTCAANATATAGGACCTTTTTCAATCCATTGTCCAACATGGCAAGAATACCTAAAACCGGGTCATTGAAGATACAGAATCCGGACGCATTGTTTTTCTTTGCATGATGATTTCCGCCTCCGAGCGAATATAAAACTCCCTTATCACTATTCGCCAGCAATCGTCCTGCCCTTATGCTTGCACCTGAAGCGATTGCCGGGCGGGTAAAAATTTTAGAAAAAAAAGAGTTTCCGCCTCTTCCTATGTTATAGCGCTCGCTCAATGCAGCTGGAAGGGAACCATTATATTCAGCACTTACCACCGCTTCTACATAGTCTTGGTCATGGTACCTGGTTAGCATTTCAACGGATGCAATAGAGCTTTCTAAATAGTTAGTATCATCCAGCCAACCTACACTGCGAACAAGATCTATTACTGGCATAATTCTATTTATAGCAAGAGGATGTAATTCATCGAAGGGTAGAGAACGGTAGATCTGATTGCCAATTAAAATTGGGACATCCCAAACTAGTTCACTAGAATGAAGATTATTAACCTGCTCCTTTTTCATAAAACTCGCAGCGTTTTCATTCTTTAGCATTTTGAACACTAAGCCTATTTGTATTTCCATAAAGAAAATATGCTCGTTTTTCAAATGCACTTACCATTCTCAAAACTACTTCATTAAATAATACGCTTACTAATTTTTGTAAAACTGTCGAACGAAATTCGAATTCGACCAAAAAAACAATTTGGCAACCCTCTGGGCACGATTTGAATTCCCATTGATTTCTGAGAAATTTAAAGGGCCCGTCGGTAAACTCTGTCTCGATTTTCCATTTTGCACGATCAAGAGTTACTCGTGAAGTGAAGCGTTCTCTGAGTAATTTGTAACCAATCATCAGATCCGCAACTATTAGCTCATCGTCCGCTGACCTAATTCTAGCCCCGACACACCAAGGTAAAAATTTTGGATAGCTTTGAACATCCGACACCATTTCGAATAACTGATCGGGAGTAAAGGGTACAAGCTTTTGTTCACTGTGCGTAGTCATCCGTTACAGCCGCGGTAAATTACGCGACAGAAGAGGTTACATCATGGGAGGCTAGTCGATGCTTCTCAATTTTGTTCAGAGTTCTGTTTCTTGCGTCGCGCAGAGCCTTAAAGTCATCCCCTGCATGGTAAGACGATCTTGTAAGCGGAGACGCTGAAACCAGAAGAAAGCCTTTTCCGTAAGCTCTCTTTTCTAGCTCTTTAAATTCCCGGGGTTCAACAAATCTGTCTAGCGGATGGTGCTTTACCGAAGGCTGTAAGTACTGGCCAATGGTTAAAAAATCAATTCTTGCAGACCGCATATCATCCATTACCTGATTTACTTCTTCCAGAGTTTCTCCCAGCCCTACCATCAATCCAGACTTAGTAAACATTGACGGGTCCAACTGTTTTACTTTATCCAGTAATTTAAGTGAGTGAAAATATCGAGAGCCAGGACGCACAGTGGGGTATAATCTTGGTACAGTCTCTAAATTATGATTAAAAACATCCGGCCTAGCCTCAACCACTATTTCTAGAGCATCATCCTTTCTCAAAAAGTCCGGTGTCAAAATTTCAACCGTAGTTCCGGGAGATAGACGTTTAACTGCTTTAATAGTTGCCGCAAAATGAGATGCGCCCCCATCGGCTAGATCGTCTCTGTCTACAGACGTTATTACTACATGTTCTAAGCCCAACCTAAAAACAGCTTCTGCTACGTTCTCGGGCTCGAGAANGTCAACAGCATTTGGTCGTCCGGTAGTTACATTACAAAAAGCGCAGGCTCGTGTACAAATTCCGCCTAATATCATCATCGTCGCGTGTTTTTTTGACCAGCATTCACCAATATTAGGGCAGGCCGCCTCCTCACACACTGTCGTCAGTTTCCATTCCCGCATAAGGTCGCGCGTTTCATNATATGTTTTTGAGTTGGGAGCTTTAACTCTTATCCAGTCAGGTTTCCTTTTAATCGGACTAGTAGTCTTGTTGACCTTCTCCGGGTGCCGGACTTCTTGGCGTTTTATTAACTTTGTAATTTCTTGTACCATGAGTACTCCGATTTTTGGTACATAATCCAAAACTCACNGACGTTATATGNCTACCAACACAAATGAATAAAGTTTCTAAAACCGTACCTAATCAAATATGTATTGCCCTATCGAATGCATCAAGCACTGATTCATGCATCATCTCCGATAAAGTAGGGTGAGGAAATACTGTATTCAAGAGCTCGTGTTCTGTTGTTTCCAAACTTCTAGCAACAGTNTACCCGTGGATCATTTCTGTTACTTCAGCGCCAATCATATGAGCTCCAAGTAATTCGCCCGTGGNGGCATCAAAAATAGTTTTAACAAAGCCCTCCATTTCGCCAAGAGCAATTGCCTTGCCATTACCAATAAATGGAAAGTTCCCAACACGTATTTTATGACCTGCGTCTTCGGCGGNTTTCTGTGTCATGCCAACGCTAGCTATNTGCGGACGCGAGTAGGTGCACCCAGGTATATTGTTTGTATCTAACGGGTGAACATGTTCAACCCCAGCAATACGTTCAACACATATTACGCCCTCGTGACTAGCCTTGTGAGCTAACCAAGGAGCACCGACTAAGTCACCAATTGCATATAANCCTGGTTCGCGTGTGGCTCCCCANTCGTCTACAGTTACTTGTCCGTTTNAAATTTCCACCGCNGTGNTTTCAAGACCAAGCTTTTCTATATTNCCGGTNATACCNACCGCTAAGATAACTTTTTCAACAAGAACTTCTTCGGATACAGACGCGGAATCAATTTGGACGCGAATATTCTTTCTTTCTGACTTCAGTGACTTAACCGTAGAGGACGTTTTTATTTTGATTCCCTGTTTTTCAAANGCCTTCCGAGCGAAGCTTGAAATATCCGCATCCTCAGCCGGCAATATCCTGTCTTGTAATTCAACAACAGTTATATCGACCCCTAAGTCGTTATAAAAACTAGCAAACTCTATCCCAATAGCCCCAGAACCAATTACTAGAATCGACTTGGGCAAATGATTGGGAACCATAGCCTCTTTATATGTCCAGATATCTTTTCCATCAGGCTCAATGTTGGGAAGCGCTTTGGCTCGCGCTCCCGTTGCCAAAATCACATTTCTTGATTTCAAATTTATGTGTTTTTTATTGTCCTGAATGACTTCAATATCGAATTCGTCCCCCGTCTTCTTTTTGAGAGAAGCGGTTCCCATTATTGTAAAAACTTTGTTTTTCTTGAGTAGNTGCGATACTCCCGAAGATAATTGNTTNGCCACTTTNCGTGATCGGTCGACAATTTTTTTTATATCAAAAGTTATATTTTCAGCGCTAAAACCAAAAGCATCAAGATTATCTAGAATGTGGCCTATCTCCGAGGATTTTAGTAATGCCTTCGTGGGAATACATCCCCAGTTCAAACAAACACCGCCTAAATTCTCTCGCTCCACAATAGCAACCTTAAGTCCTAGCTGTGATGCTCTTATAGCAGCAACATAACCACCAGGACCCGCACCTATAATNACCAGATCATATTTAGTATCAGTCATAATTTGTCGCTTGCACGTAATTTCAACAATTGTTCTTATAACAGCATAGTTAATGGATCTTCTATTAACCTTTTAAACGCTGAGAGGAAACGTGCGCCTACCGCTCCATCCACTACCCTGTGATCAACCGAGAGAGTGCAGGTCATTAATGTAGCCGCGGCAACAGCGCCATCTTTTATTATNGGGCGCTCCTCCGCCGCGCCAATNGCGAGTATTGCACCTTGAGGCGGATTTATAACTGCCGAAAACTCCTTAACACCATACATCCCAAGATTTGATATGGAAAACGTGCCTCCTTGATACTCCTCAGGCNTCAACTTTCCNTCTCGAGCTCGATTAGCAAGGTCTTTCATCTTAACTGAAATCTCTTTTACACCTTTTGCACCCGCATCCCTGATTATTGGCGTTATGAGGCCTCCCTCGATCGCAACGGCGACCGAAATATCAATTGTTTTATAGACGAGCGTTGCTTCTTCTGTCCAAGACGCATTCGCTTCAGGCACTTGTTTTAAAGCAATAGCTGAAGCTCTAATAATAAGATCATTAATTGAGATCTTAGTTCCTTCTACTTTCTCATTAAGNTCCATTCGCACTTGCTTGAGTGCATCAACATTGCAATCAACNGTCATATAAAAATGAGGTGCGGCCTGTTTGGATTCNGTCAAACGGCTAGCNATGACTTTTCGCATAGAATTATTTGGAATAGCGTCATATTGGGCACNAGGCTCAATGCTNGGACTAGTTACTGTNCTCACAGGGGGCAGTTTTAAAGCGTTATCCTGTGACAAGACCTGATCAATATCAGCCTTGATAATTCTCCCATTGGGTCCGCTGCCAGAAATTTTGGTCAAATCCAATCCTGCATGCTCAGCCATACGACGGGCAAGTGGACTGGCTGCGACACGCACGTCATCTTGATTTGCGATAAGTGGTGATTGCATTTTACCTAATGGCACTTTTGTATTTTCTGAAATTACTTTACCTGTTTTAGGTTCATTTATATCCGGCTGTCCCTCGCTCTTTTTCTCTGAATTCTGTGTATTTTTAACCACTATCTGATCGGACCTGTAAGCGTTATCTTTTATTGATGATTTATCTTCACCTTCTTCAAGCAAAATAGCTATTGCAGCATTGACCGAGACACCCTCGGTTCCAGCAGCGACAAGTATCTTTCCTAAAACTCCTTCATCTACTGCCTCTACTTCCATGGTAGCTTTATCAGTTTCTATTTCAGCAATAACTTCACCAGGTGAAATTGTATCACCCTCCGCTTTTAGCCATGCAACCAAGTTACCTTCAGTCATTGTCGGCGATAAGGCAGGCATTAAGATTTCAATAGGCATAGTGTACTCCTCAACCTCGATAGCATACCTTTTTTGCCGCGTCGACGATATCAGCCACTTGAGGCAAGGCTAGTGTTTCTAGATTAGCCGCATAAGGCATAGGGACATCCTCACCACAGACGCGCAAAAGGGGCGCATCAAGAAAATCAAAAGCTTTCTCCATCATCAAAGCTGCCACTTCGGATCCTATACCACAAGTCGGCCAACCCTCTTCAACGACAATTATACGATTGGTTTTTGCAACCGATTCAATAATAGCTTCCTCATCTAAAGGGCGTATCGTTCGAAGATCGATTACCTCCGCGTCAACACCCTCTTCAGCTAATTGCGATGCCGCCTCAAGTGCTTTCCNCACCATTATAGAAAATGTAACAATTGTAACNTCTGTCCCACTAGAAACTATATTTGCCTTNCCTATGGGAATCGTTAAATCCGGGTCCGTCGGCACNTCGAAGGATTGGCCGTAAAGCACTTCATTTTCAAGAAAAATTACTGGGTTAGGNTCTCTGATTGCGGACTTTAGCAAACCTTTAGCATCNGCAGCTGACCACGGCGTAACNACTTTTAACCCTGGACAATGGGCGAACCAACTNGTGAGGTCTTGCGAATGTTGAGCTGCAACACGTGAAGCGGCACCGTTCGGTCCTCTNAATACAATCGGGCATCCCATTTGACCACCTGACATATATAGTGTCTTTGCAGCTGAATTTATGATTTGGTCCATCGCCTGCATAGCAAAGTTAAACGTCATGAACTCGATAACGGGTTTCAAATTNCCAAATGCTGCACCAACACCGAGGCCCGCAAACCCGTGTTCNGTTATAGGCGTATCAATTACTCTTTTGTCACCAAATTCTTTTAAAAGCCCTTGGGTNACTTTATAAGCCCCCTCATATTCCGCTACTTCTTCACCCATGACGAATACACTATCGTCCACTCTCATTTCTTCAGCCATTGCATCACGCAAGGCCTCCCTCACCGTTTGANTAGATGTACCTGCGGCACTTGGTTTCCGCNGTGAATTTTTACTATTCANCTCATTTTGAANCGGTTCTNNTATTTCNTTAGCAGGCGCTTGTACGCTTGGCTCAACTTGGTTATCGCTGAGTGCACNATTNTCTTCTCCATCNACAGCGAGAAGAGCTATTGGGGTGTTAACAGGCACTCCTTCTGTTTCTTCAGCAACCAAGATTTTTTGCAAAACACCACTATCAACCGCTTCAACTTCCATCGTGGCTTTGTCTGTCTCAATTTCCGCTACCGCATCACCAGGCTCTATAGTGTCACCCTCTTCCTTTAACCACTTAAATAGTTTNCCTTCGGTCATTGTAGGCGATAATGCTGGCATCAAAATCTCAACTGGCATTTCATGTTCCTCCCGATACGAAGCAACAAGCAGTCGTTTTTCTTTCCGAATTAAGTTTAAAAAAATTAATCATTCTGCAGCGACCAACACATCAGTGAATAACTCGTCTGCTTCAGGTTCGGGACTGTTTTGTGCAAATTCTACTGCCTCGGAAACAATGCTGCGTATCGATACATCGATTTCTTTCAAAACATTTTCCTCTAATCCAACTCCTAGAAGTTTTTCTTTTACGTTATCGATGGGGTCACGTTCCTGTCGCATTCTATTAACTTCATCTTTGGTGCGATACTTAGCCGGGTCTGACATAGAGTGACCACGATATCTATAAGTTGTCATTTCTAGGATATATGGCCCCTTCCCTGAAACAGCGTGCCCCACTGCCTTTTCACCGGCCTTCTTAACTTCAAGAACATCCATTCCGTCAACTTTTTCGCCGGGAATACCGTAGGCCGCACCGCGGTCTGCCAACTCTCTACCGGCTGCTGCTCTTGAAACAGCTGTACCCATTCCATATTGATTATTTTCGATGACATAAATACACGGTAATTGCCACAATGCAGCCATGTTAAAACTCTCATAAACTTGTCCCTGGTTGATTGCTCCATCTCCCAAATAAGTGAGGCAGACCGCCTCCTCATTTCTATATTTGTGAGCGAANGCTAATCCAGTGCCTATTGGGACTTGTGCCGCGACGATACCATGTCCACCGAAAAAGTTCTTTTCCCGACTAAACATGTGCATGCTTCCGCCCTTGCCTTTCGAATAGCCTCCCACACGGCCGGTTAATTCAGCCATGACGCCATTTGGNTCCATGCCACANGCCAGCATGTGACCNTGGTCACGATAGCTAGTTACAACTGATGATTTATCGTCTATTGCAGCCTGCATTCCTACAACAACTGCTTCTTGACCTATGTAGAGATGGCAGAAACCCCCTATCAATCCCATGCCATAAAGCTGTCCTGCCTTCTCCTCAAACCGCCTTATCAACACCATATCGCGATAATAGGATAATAAATCATCTTTTAGCTTGTCATTGATGTTGTTTCTAACCGGGCCTTTTGTTCGNTTTGACCCTGAAGAGCGTTGTTTAGTGGCGCTTTTTGACGATTTTGCCATGGACACCTCAATTGGGGGTTTTCAGGTTATGCTGACCTAACAGGCCAAAGTTAGACATTTCTCCCCATAACGTAAGACAAAATCGCTCTGGATTCAAGCGAAGTAGCCTCCCGCGTCACTCTATAAATCTATATTTTGGCCTTTTATCGGATAAAATAGACAGGGCAAGGTTTATTTAACTTTCTTTATTATAATTATTCAGGAAAATTACTATATCATTCTTATAGCCGAAGTTTAGCAACTTCCGCCCGCGCTCCTCTAGAAAGTCAGGATCCAAACTCGATGGCATCAAGCGATTGACATTTTTTTCTAGGTCGTGTTGTACAACTACTAGCTCGGCTAACTTCTTTTCTGCCTCGTCTATTCGAATATTTACGTTTTTTAGTGCTANCAGNCCTCTGTCCCCTTCGATGGAATGATATATAAAATATCCAAAGACAAGTACCCCAACAATCGGCCCAAAAATAATTCCAATTCTGGACTTTAAATCGCGCAATGTAGACATTGATCACTCCATTGAGCGAAGTGAATCACCGTCGATTCAAAGGGTCAACGGGAACAAAACAAGAATCGACCCAACTTTAAACGCGAATCTAACATTAATCTTTAAAAACCCTGAAAACTGTTGCAATTATGACTCACTTTTTTTGGCNAGNGCTCCCAAACCAGAATAACGGCTAACGCTTCCTAACTCTTCTTCAATTTGAATAAGTCTATTATACTTTGCTGTTCTGTCTGCGCGGGAGAGTGAGCCTGTTTTGATTTGTCCCGCGTTAACTGCAACTGCGAGATCAGAGATTGTTGTATCTTCAGTTTCGCCTGAACGATGAGAAATAATAGTGGAATAGCCAGCTCTTTGAGAGATAGATATCGCGTCCAATGTTTCGGTCAGTGTTCCTATCTGATTAAACTTTATGAGGATTGAGTTCGCCGCCCCAAGTTCAATGCCCTTTCTAAGACGCTGCGAATTAGTTACAAACAAATCATCACCAACAATCTGTACTTTTTCTCCCAATTCTCTGGTTAGCGAAACGAACCCATCCCAATCGTCTTCAGCAAGCGCATCCTCAATAGAAACAATTGGGTATTCGGCACAGAGTTGAGTATAAAATTCAATCATTTCCGATGTATCAAGATTCTTACCTTCGCCTGATAACTCATACCTGCCGCCTTTGTAAAATTCGGAAGAAGCTGCATCCAAAGAAATTAATAGTTCTTTTCCTGCTTTAAAACCAGCAACCTCAGTTGCCTCTAATAGAAGATCCAGAGCCTCTTTAACGTTTCTCAGATTAGGCGCAAACCCGCCCTCATCCCCCACATTGGTGCTGTATCCTTTCTTCTTCAAAAGAGATTTTAATGAATGGAAAACCTGTGCTCCAGATCGAATAGCCTCGCCCATATTGCCTGCCAGAACAGGCATGATCATAAACTCCTGAAAATCAAGGCCGTTATCGGCATGAGCTCCACCATTAATAATATTCATCATTGGCGTTGGGAGGATACAGGCAGATACGCCGCCTATATATCTGTATAAAGGCATTTTTTTTGAAACGGCCGACGCTTTTGCAAGAGCCAAACTAACCCCAAGAATAGCATTTGCTCCTAAGCGAGATTTATCCGGGGTTCCGTCTAGACTTATAAGCGTGTGGTCTAACCCGTTTTGATCAGTCGCATCTCTACCGGAAACAGCATCGAAAATCTCTCCGTTTACCGCCTCTACGGCCTTTAACACTCCCTTTCCCAGATAGCGATTTTGGTCTTCGTCACGCAATTCAAGCGCTTCATATACGCCTGTCGAAGCACCCGAAGGCACTGCTGCCCGGCCGATACTGCCATCTTCTAACATAACGTCAACTTCCACAGTTGGGTTTCCTCGACTATCGAGTATCTCTCTGGCCGTTATATCAATTATTGCTGTCATTTTTTATTCCGCTAAACAAATTGGTATTCTTACGGTTTCTATTATTGGCTCTGATAAGATCAATTATGGAAAAGGTAAAGTTAGCATCCGCTCCTTTACTACTGCCGATCAACCGGAGGGTTAGCCTTGCTAATTTCATCAAACTTCTTGAGTTGACCTAGCATATATTCCATATCATCCAGTCGTATCATATTGGGGCCGTCACTGGGGGCATTATCGGGATCATTATGAGTTTCAACAAAGAGTGCAGCAACACCCACTGCTATTGCCGCCCTGGCAAGAACAGGCACGAAAGATCTATCTCCACCACTCGCCCCACCCAGCGATCCTGGTTGCTGGACCGAGTGAGTTGCATCAAACACTACGGGACAACCTGTAACAGCCATTTGTGTTAATGATCGCATGTCGCAAACCAACGTATTATAACCAAAGCTACTGCCTCGTTCGGTCAACAAAACCTTTTCATTTCCAACTGAGGCTAACTTTTCAACAATATTATACATGTCCCAAGGCGCTAAAAACTGTCCCTTTTTTATATTAACAATTTTACCAGTTCTGCCCGCTTCCAAAACTAAGTCTGTTTGCCGACAGAGAAAAGCTGGAATTTGAATCACATCGGCAACCTCTGCGACTCGTTTGCATTGTTCACGTTCGTGGACATCTGTGAGGACAGGACAGCCTACAGTCTCTCTAATCTTTCCAAGTATATCCAGTCCTCTTTCAAGACCGACCCCTCTTTTTCCTGAAACACTTGATCTATTGGCTTTGTCAAAAGAAGCTTTAAATATAAAGGGTATCTCCAGTTTTGCACAAATTCCTTCTAACTTTTTTGCAATCATAAATGAATGGTCTTCGCTCTCAATTTGACATGGACCCGCAATAAGAACGAAGGGCCTTTGATTTGACAGCGTCATACCGCCAATCTCAATTTTTTTATGGTCCACAGATGCCATCAAACCAACCTGGATTGTTGAATAGCAGCATCGATAAAACTAGTAAAAAGTGGATGCGGATCAAAAGGTTTTGATTTGAGCTCAGGATGAAACTGTACGCCAACGAACCATGGATGATTAGGAATTTCAACAATTTCTGGCAACCTCTGATCCGGAGACATACCAGAAAAAATCAACCCGGCTCTCTCCAAATCCTTTCTGTAGTCGATATTAACCTCATACCGATGACGATGACGTTCAAAGATTACCTCAGAACCGTATATTTCCCGAACTTTTGAATTTTCAGATAACAAACACTGGTAGGCCCCTAAGCGCATAGTGCCGCCCAAATCATCTTTATCGCTTCGTTCTTCCATTTCATTACCCTTAACCCACTCGGTCAGAAGACCAACCACCGCTTTTTCACACTTCCCAAACTCCGACGAACCAGCACCTTTTAACCCGCTGAGATTTCGCGCCGCTTCAATAACGGCCATTTGCATTCCAAAACAAATACCGAAATATGGAATCTGTCGTTCTCTTGCAAACTTAACCGCTGAAATTTTACCTTCCGCTCCCCTCTCTCCAAAACCGCCGGGCACTAAAATCCCATTCACTCCTTCCAAATGATGAACTGTATCCTCACTCTCAAAGATTTCAGAATCTATCCAAACCAAATCTACTTTGATGTTGTTAGCGATGCCGCCATGCATAAGCGCCTCGGCCAACGACTTGTAGGAATCTAATAGGCTTGTGTATTTTCCAACTATGGCTATTTTTACGGTGCCCTCGGGTTTTGCAACAATACTGGAAATCCTTTGCCATACTCCAAGGTCAGGACCAGCGCCACTTTCTAACAAGCCGAAATGTCTGCAAACTTCCGTATCAAACCCCTGAGCATGATAACTCAACGGAACATCATATATTGATCCGACGTCTAAAGCAGCGATAACAGCGTCCGGCCTAATATTACAAAACAAGGCTATCTTGCTCCTCTGCTCGACTGGTATGTCTACCTCAGAGCGACATAGCAAAATATCAGGCTGAATTCCTACACTCTGCAGCTCTTTGACCGAATGCTGGGTTGGTTTTGTCTTCAGTTCTCCTGCCGAAGATATAAATGGAACCAAAGTTAAGTGGATGAAGAGTGAATTTTCTCTCCCTAATTCATTCCCCAGCTGCCTTATTGCTTCTAAAAAGGGTAAACTTTCAATATCTCCAACAGTTCCACCAATCTCACAAAGGATAAAATCTTCGTCGGTAATATCACTTTTTATGAACTCTTTTATTGCATCTGTAACATGCGGAATTACCTGAATTGTTGCTCCTAAGTAATCTCCTCTTCGTTCCCGCGACAAGACATCCATATAAAGCTGCCCCGTCGTCACATTATCTGATTTTTTTGCAGGCACACCCGTGAAACGTTCATAGTGTCCTAAGTCGAGGTCCGTTTCGGCTCCATCGTCTGTTACATAAACTTCTCCATGCTGATATGGGCTCATTGTCCCCGGGTCAACATTAAGGTAAGGGTCCAATTTTCTAAGACGCACCTTATACCCTCGAGATTGCAGAAGGGTACCGAGAGCAGCCGACGCTAGACCTTTTCCAAGGGAAGAAACCACGCCGCCAGTAATAAAGATAAACTTCGACATGGAATATTTTTATATCTGAAAAAGATAGGAAGCGACATACTAAAAAAATATAATTTTACGTTGCCTCTTTATTACTTTTAAAACGCTGACTTTTAGCGAGATATGGCACCTACTTTGTTACGGGCGCTTGCGGGGCTTTTGGAACGGTAGAGGATTCTTCTTCCTTAATTTCATCAGCTAAAGACTTCTGACGGCCCGAATCGGCTATTATCGCCAGCGAGAGACTTGTTACAAAGAAACAAGCCGCCAAAATAGCTGTCGCTCTTGTTAGCAGGTTTGCAGTGCCTCGAGCGGACATGAAACCGCCCATTCCGCCACTGCCTCCACCGCCGATTCCAAGTCCTCCCCCCTCACTTCGTTGGAGCAGAACAACTGCGACTAAAGCAACTGCAATCATAAGGTGTATGGCGAGTAGAACCTCAGTCATTACAGATATTACCCTTTCGAGCCAATGAAACCTCAAAATCAATGTTTTTTATACACGTAGACACGAAATAGCCAGCGAAATCATAATTTTAATTAGTCATTTCTTTGACCAGCTTTAATAATTTCCAAGAAATCTTGGGAATTTAGGCTCGCACCCCCTACGAGCGCTCCTCCCACCTGGGGTACCGCAAATATATTCGAAGCATTTTCTGCTTTTACAGATCCGCCATACAGGATAGGAATATCATTTCCCGTGGCACTTTTAGCTATTAAAACATTTCGTATATGGCGGTGCATCTCCTCTATGTCCTGCAGCTCAGCCGTCTTGCCTGTACCAATTGCCCAAATTGGCTCATAAGCAATAATACAATTATTTGAATTTGCTTCACTTCCCACACACTCTTCCAATTGTTTACTGACTGTATCCATAGCGAGGCCCGCTTGGCGCTGTTCAATACTTTCTCCAACACAGATAATTGCAGTTAACCCAAAATCTAAAGCTGATGACGCTCTCGCTCTGATTTGATTATTTGTTTCTCCAAAAAGTGTCCGCCTCTCAGAGTGCCCTAGGACCACGTATGTGCAACCCAGGTCAGCCAGCATTTCTGCCGAGACCTCTCCCGTAAATGCACCAAATCTTTCTTCATGACAGTTTTGAGCTCCAAGAAAAAAGGGCGAATTTCTTATTTGATCAGCAATCGATCCAAGTAAGGTAGCCGGAGGAATCAGAATAACTTTCATGGCTGAACCAAATGTATAACCTTTCTGCAAATCTGAAATAAGTTTCCTCGAACCATCTCGTAATAGGTTCATTTTCCAATTACCTGCGATTATAAGCTGATGCGTCATTTTTGGTTTCCCTGGATCGTTTAGAATAATAAAATTTTTATCGCTCATGAATATTTGATTAACACCCTAACTTTAAGTAAATAACTAGAGCTATTTTTTTTTAATCAAAAGCAAGTTGCAGTTTCATGATGTCAGAACGTATGATGTCGCAAAATCTACGGTTTTTAAATTACTCGTTTTTCCATCTTTCACCGGAACAGTGTTTGATATGTTACAATTCATAAGATCAAAAGTTACATCTATTTTTATAAAAGTGCTTTTTGGAATTTTAATCCTTAGTTTCGCCATATGGGGTATTGGCGATATTTTCATGGGAAATAGGGATGGGGAAGCCGTAGTCAGCATTGGTAACAAAGACTACAATGCCAATGACTTTTTGTCGGAATATGAAAAAGCCAAAAGAGCTATGCGGCTGCCGCCCGAATATGAAGAATTAGTTCGTCCGCAGATCGTGGAGTCCGTAACACAATCTATCGTCAGAAATGGGCTTTTATCGGCAGAAACTTTAGATTTAAATTTAGTTTTTGGTGACGCTCAGTTGAAAAAATGGGTTGGGCAGTCTGAAACTTTTCGTAATGATAACGGAAAATTTGATCCTGAACTACTTAGGCAAGCTTTGTTCAACTCTGGCCTTACAGAAGGTGAGTTTTTCTCATCTCTTAGAGAAGAGATGAGAAACAACCAGCTAATATCTGCAGTGGTTGGTAGTATTTTGCCTCCGACCATCTTAACAGAAAAAATCTTTAAATACCGGAATGAAAAAAGAATAATCAATATAGTCGAATTTACCAATGAAAGTATCTTGAGCTTGCCTGCCCCGAAAGTGTCCGAGCTCAGAAAATTGTATGAGGATACTAAATCAGAATACATGTCTCCCGTTTTTAGATCAGTAACATACGTAAACGTGGACCCTAAAGAGGTCGCAAAAGATATAATGATCTCGGAAGAAATTATAAAGGAAGAATATAGTTCTCGACTTGATGAAATGACCACTCCTGCCTCCCGGACCCTGAAACAAATCATATTTAGCACTAAAAATTCGGCTGAAAAGTTTATAAAATCCACGCCCTCTTCTCTCACAGCACCAGAAGTAGCTGCGCGCATCACGGAAATAGGGAATGACGTGAGTGTTGTGGATATGAAAGATGTAATTAAATCAGACCTAATCGACGTCAACGAGAAAACGGCAGCATTCGGCACACCAGTCGGCCAATTAAGTAAAGCTATTGAAACATCATTTGGTTGGAAAGTTTTCTTTCCCTTGCGCAAAACTGCCGAGGTTATTATTCCATTAGACGATGTTAGACAAAAGCTAAAGGATGAACTTTCTTACGAAAAAGCACTCGACGATATTTTTGAATTGACGAATATCTTTGAAGATAGTCTTGCAGCCGGAGCAACGATAGAGCAGGCCGCGCGCGAGATAAACTTCAAGCCAGTAACTATACAATCATTAGATAAAAACGGCTTGACCGAAAAAGGGGATGCTGTCGGAGGGATCGCTGCAGAAAAACGGTTTCTATCAAGTGTTTTTAATACGCCTGTCACTCAACTAAGCCAATTGTTAGAGAGTGAAGATGGCGGGTATTTTATCGTCCGGATAAACAGTGAGACCAAGACGCGGCAAAGAAATTTTGAGGAAGTCAGATCTAAAGTGCTTAAATCTTGGGAAAATACTGCAAGAAAGAAGCTCCTCATGAAAAAGGCGAAGAATTTTGCTTCAAAGAGTAAAACGATGGGAGGACTTGATAGAGCAGCAGAAGCGTCTGGTGTCGCCAAAAACCGGATTGGTCCTTTTTCACGCTTTGGCGAAGGGATCGAGCCTAGACTCAATCCCAACGAATTAGCATCAGTTGCTTTTGAGTTAAGTGAGAATGCTATCGGTATTGCAGATAATAATAACAGCGTTTCAGTTGTGGAGCTTATCGACATACAGCCCGCGAAACTAGATAAAAAAAGTGAGGCATGGCTATCTTTAGAAAGAGAGTTGATCAGCGGAATGGAGCAAGATTATTTGGAAGCAATTCATTCTGCCCTGCGAAAGAAATATAGCATTTCCATAAATCAAGATTATATCGAAAAACTTGTGAAACCAGAATGAGCTATACACCTGACATAGAAACTTTTACCAAAACTTATGGAGAAGGTCTTTCTCAGGTTGTCTGGACCACTTTGGTAGCAGATCTTGAGACGCCAGTTTCAGCAATGTTAAAACTGGCGGACGGAAGGGCTAATACTTTTCTTCTTGAGTCAGTCGAAGGCGGGAAAGTTAGAGGAAGGTTTTCAATAATAGGAATGAACCCAGACTTAATCTGGAAGTTTTCTCGCAAAGACGTTTTCATAAACCGCAAGGCCCGCACTGATAGCACAGCATTTGAAAAAATCAACGATACCCCAATCGACTCTCTGCGAGCTCTTATTAGTGAGTCCAATATAGAATTGCCTGACGGGTTACCTCCTATGGCATCGGGCCTTTTCGGTTACATGGGCTATGACGCTGTGCGATTGAGTGAAAAGATACCAGACAACAATACTGATGACCTAGGTGTGCCAGATGGGTTATTTCTACGGCCCTCTCTAGTTTGTGTGTTTGATAGACTGGAAGATATTGTAACTATTGTTACACCGGTCTGGCCAAAAGACGGAGTTTCTGCAGACGCCGCCTACGACGCGGCCGCAGAGCGATTAAACGCGGCAGTATCGGACCTTCAACGAAGTTTGCCTTTTCGGAGAGAGAGGGTCGACAGAGATATCGCAGCCTGCGAGCCAATATCAAACACTTCACGAGAAGAATTTCATGAGATGGTTAGCAGGGCAAAAGAATACATAAACGCTGGTGATATTTTTCAAGTGGTACCATCGCAGCGGTTTTCTATACCTTTTGATCTACCGCCAATGGCGCTGTATCGATCTTTAAGACGCCTAAACCCATCTCCTTATTTATTTTTCTTCGATTTTGATGAATTTGCAATTGTTGGATCTAGCCCAGAAATTTTAGTTACATTGCGCGATAAAACTGTGACCCTAAGACCCCTTGCCGGCACCCGAAAACGAGGAAACAATACCGAAGAAGACAAAGCGCTGGCGAAAGAACTTCTAGAAGACCCAAAAGAACGCGCCGAACATCTAATGTTGTTAGACCTTGGCAGAAACGATGTAGGCCGCGTAAGTAAGATCGGAAGTGTGAAAGTAGTTGAGCAATTTGCAATAGAGTATTACTCACACGTAATGCATATCGCCAGTCACGTCGAAGGCAAAATCCAGGACAACTTAGACGCCCTGGATGCTCTGGCCTCTGGATTTCCTGCCGGTACTGTTTCTGGCGCCCCTAAAGTGAGGGCAATGGAAATTATCGACGAGCTGGAGAAATCGCGAAGAGGTGTCTACGCCGGGGCAGTCGGTTACTTTTCAGCTAATGGAACTATGGACACATGCATTGCCCTTAGAACAGCCTTAGTTAAAGATGGAACCATGTATGTTCAAGCTGGAGGCGGCGTGGTTGCAGACAGTGATCCTGAAGGTGAATATCAAGAGTCTATAAATAAAGCTCGCGCCCTTTTTAGAGCTGCACAACAGGCTGTTGAATTTGCTGCACAAGACAGATAGTCAAGAAACTGGCTTCAGTATTTCTTTGCTCTCATAGGATTTTTTTTCGGGCAGCATCAATGTAACAATAGCCGCAACAACTGCTATAATTGCTAATGCTACAAGCAACCATGTAAATTCTCCAACCAACTTGTGGGCCCAGGATACCAAAGGTACCGCAAGGGCCGCAACTCCAAGCGCTAAGACAAACTTCACCCCGAATGCTGTAGAGCGCCACTGAGGAGGCGAATATCTTGCAAATAAACTATTTTCTGCTGGAGATCCTATTGTATTAGCGACGACCATCATCGCCAACACTGGAAAAATAAGAGCTGTATTGAGAAACCCCGCGATAATGAGCAACGGGACTTGCAGAACCCAGCATATAAGATACACCCTTTTAAGCTGAAATCTATCAGCCATCCATCCGCCCAAAAGCTGCATGCCACCCGATAGAAAGTAAATTGTTGATACCATAGCACCTACGCCGATTAATCCATCTCCTAAGAAATCACTCAATCTCATCTCAATAAGTTTTGGCAACATAAAGGATGTGGCTTGGTAAATTAGCCCGGTGCATGCGACGGTGAAAAGCAGCAGCAAAATACCCTTCTTCATATCCCCCTCAGAGCTTTCCGGGATATCTCTTTCAACCTCCGGTTCGTATTCTTGAATTAAACCTTTAAAAGAAAATANTAGAAGTATAACGCCGATTGCAACGCAGAAAATACCTGGGATTATAAAGGCCGCCCGCCATGAAAAGANATCTGTCAAAATCCCCGCCATGATGGGTGCTATTCCCATCCCGGCGCTGCCAAAAACTCCGTTAATTCCAAGCGCTTTTCCCCTATTATTGATCGTTCTTGCTATCCATGCGATTCCTACAGGGTGGTAAATTGAACCAAAAAAACCTACAAGTGCGAAAGAAAGTACAATTTGAATTTCATTATTGGCAAAGCCAACAAGTATTGCTGAGAGCCCAGTTCCAAGAAAAAATACCACCATCATATTTATAGCCCCCCATTTGTCACCCAAATAACCTGCGGGGAGAGCTGCTGCACCAAACAAAATGTTTCCTGCAAGCATTAAGCTTATAAGAACGTGATAAGGCTGCGAAAATTCTACTTCCAGCGCTAGAACCACCGTTGGATAAATCATCATAAAAAGATGGGATAAGGCATGCCCTGTATTAGAAAAAACCTGAGTATATTTAAAGTTTTGGTCTGGCATACGAGGACTTTTCTATTAGCTTAATATAAGTTTTTTGGTCGGAGCGGCGGGACTTGAACCCACGACCTCTACACCCCCAGTGTAGCGCGCTACCAGGCTGCGCCACGCTCCGACAGGAACCAAACTACACCTGTTTTTGTAATGAAATCAAGCATTTAGTTAAGTCTTCCCTCAAAAACGCGCGGAAAATAAAGGGAAAAGCATAGTGTTGAAAATTACGAGTGATTACAAAGGGTTACGCTACACTCGCTTTTCTTATTTTTTTTAGTGTGTCCCACAATGCTCCGCGTGTAGGCATGTTCCAAGACCTTGTGGAGCTTGGAGCTGACCTCCCTGCCGTAATGCAAGCCGGTCGGTGGAAAACATCCTGCATACCGGCACGTTATACGGAGCATCAAGCTGCAAACCGCAATGGTGTAGCTCAATTCTTCGGCAAGTAGACTTGGGGTGGTGGCCAAGCGCTGCTAACAGCGTGTTTTTCCGTGTCTTAGTCTGTATTTATTGATATTGTCTTGCACGAAGGCGTATTTTCAGAATAAATTAAAATCCGCTGTTATGATGGTTATTTGGAGATGGATTATGTCTATGACAGGGGGTTGTTATTGCGGTGCTGTACGTTATGAATCAACAGGAGACGTGCAGAATTCTATTCAATGTCACTGTCGAGAATGTCAATATATTACTGGAGGAAGTCCAAATCTTATCATTATTGTTCCAGAAAATGGTTTCAGCTTTACCAAAGGTGGGCCAAGTAAATTTGCCCGTTCGGATTTGGAGACGCCGGTTACACGCTTTTTCTGCAACAAATGTGGAACTGGCATCGGTACCAAAAGTCCAGCACGCCAAGGTTCAATGATTATCAAGGTTGGAACTCTTGATGATCCCTCTGTATTTAAGTCACAAGCAGCAATTTTCACGAAAGACAAACAGAGTTATCACCACATAGAAGAAGGCCTACCGACGTTTGAAAAGAGACCGTAGCTTTTTTAACTAGCCCCGCCCGAATTTCAACAACCAATGACCGCAGATTTTAGAAATCTTGCTATTCGTCAACTCAAAGATTATCGGGATAATAACCCCGGCACATGCTTCGAAGACTCAAACTTTACATTAGACGTGAACTCTGCCTATAAATTACAAGACACGGTCACAGAACTTAGGGTCAGTCAAGGCGAAGAGGTGATTGGTTATAAAGTAGGATGCACGGGCTCTGGGACTTTACGCCAATTTGGAATGGAAGGTCCAATAAGAGGAACAATTTTTGCTAATGAAATTCTGAATAATGGTGCCGAGCTAGATTTTAGTTCGTTTACTAATCTCGCTATCGAAGGAGAGATGGCTGTCAGAATTGGTGCTAAAGGGGAGATTGCTTCTGCTTTTCCTATCATTGAATTGCATAATTTTGTTTTTCGGGCACCACTGAAAACGCTACCAGAGCTTATTGCAAATAACGGCCTTAATGCTGGCATCACTCTTCCAGATCTAAGTTGGCAAAAATCAACTCAATATATAGAACAATCAGCCCAACTATCCGTTAAAATCAATTCTAAAATCATCGCAACGGGCGATCTCTGGCCACTTCCAAATGGGGCCACAGATTCAGTCGAATGGCTAAAGACCAATCTAAAAGACTGGAATCACTCATTATTGTCAGATCACATTGTTCTAACAGGTACTCCATTAGGACTTTATCCTGTGCACCCCGGCGACAGAATTGCTGTGTCTATTAATGAAGAGGAAATTGTTGGGTGTACGGTTTCAACTCCTCACTAAACGTAAAAAGGGACGTAATCCCAGACAATAGCTTTGATAGTCTTTTAGTAAATGGGGATCTATTATGTGGTTTAATAAATAGGAATTTATAGACATGAGTAATTCTGTATACGATTACATTATTGTTGGTGCGGGATCTGCAGGCGCTGTTTTGGCCAACAGACTTAGCGAGTCCGGTGAATATAAGGTTTTATGCCTGGAAGCTGGAACAGAAGGTTCTGATTATTTTTGGTCCCGAATTCCAATTGGCATGGCAAAATTGATTAACCGGCCTGCTGTGAACTGGTGCTTTTCATCTGAACCGGATGAAGGAAGTGGGGGGAGAAGAATTCCTATACCGCGCGGTAAAATGTTAGGGGGGTCAAGTTCTATTAACGGGATGGTTTTTGTCCGTGGCCAGCGACAAGATTATGATCATTGGGCGCAGCTGGGGAACCGTGGTTGGAGTTATTCCGATGTCTTGCCAATTTTTAAGAAAATGGAATCATACGACGGCGGCTCGGATGAAACTAGAGGAAGAGACGGGGTTTTGCGTGTAACAGATGAGCCACATGATATTAGCCCCCTTCACACTCGTATGATTGCAGCCGCAGAGAAGATAGGCATTCCCTTTACCAAGGACTATAATGGATTTTCTCAGGAAGGGATCGGTAGTACCCAAGTCACGATAAGTAAGGGACGTCGGCAAAGCACGGCTTACTGCCATCTGGACCCTGCTCGTAACCGTCCGAATCTTACTATTGTATCAGGTGCGATGGCAGAATCGTTAATTATCGAGGGGAAGGAATGCAAAGGTGTTAGATATTCAATTGGCGGACAACCCCACAAAGCACTTGCCTTGCGCGAAGTTATTGTAAGTTCGGGATCTATTAATTCCCCAAAACTACTAGAGTTATCGGGTATTGGTGATCCAGAGATATTAGAAAA
>NZVJ01000041.1 GCA_002701455.1 Rhodospirillaceae bacterium | reverse complement strand
GCGATGGGTCCTGAAATGATGGCAATGATGCCTCCTGAAGCGATGCAGGGCATGGATGCTGATATGATGGCGGCAATGCCGCCCGAAATGATGTCGGCGATGGGTCCTGAAATGATGGCAATGATGCCTCCTGAAGCGATGCAGGGCATGGATGCTGATATGATGGCTGCGATGCCTCCAGGAGCAATGGAAGGCATGGATGCTGATATGATGGCTGCAATGCCTCCAGGAGCAATGGAAGGCATGGATGCTGATATGATGGCTGCGATGCCTCCAGGGGTAGCACCACCTCCAGGACCGGAAGGTATGGCACCGCCGGCAGACCCTGGCGGGATGGGTGATATGGACGCTCTAGGGGCAGCGTTTGGTGCGCAAGGTGTCGAGCCTATGGCCGCGCCCGACCCGATGGGAACAGCGCCGCCGCCAGGAATGGAGGGCGATCCAATGGCTAATATGGCACCGCCGGATCCGATGGGGACTAATCCGCCCCCTGGACCCGAAGGTGATCCCATGGCTGGATTAGACGCGGCTCTTGGCGGGGCTATGGACCAGGCCATGGACCAAGGCGCCGGCGGTGGGGCCCCAGATATGGGAGTACCTCCGGACGCCGCCGTTGAGGCTCCTGTAGATGCTCCGGACACAGCGCCAGAACCCGCTGCTGGACCTGATGAGCCGATAGTCGGTTAAAAATTGAAAAAATCAATCTAAAGAGCCAGAGTTTTACTCTGGCTCTTTTTTTGTATTTAGGAAATCCCTCAGTTTTAAATAGATTTTTCTTTCAGTTGCGGCAGAATATAGACTTAGTGTCTAAATAACTCTAAAAATATAAATATTAGTCTGCGTTTATCAATAAGGTATATCCTATGAACGAAAGATCGCTTCGATCTCTGTCTCTTAGTGCAATTGCTCTAGCGAGACAATTTGGAATTAGAGTTACAGCGGAACAGGTCGAAGAGAAAATCTCCCGCGGAGATATTTCCTCAAGAAATGATCTGGAAAAAACATTTAANGAACAGGGAATCAAATTACAATATCTCAAGCCAGCACTNAGGACTTTGATAGAGAGATCTTACTATTTTCCTTGCGTTGCTATCTTGAGGGACGGGACGTCAAAAATCTTGATTAGTTGCAAGATGAATGACGAAAATATAGCAGAATTTCAGGCTATTGATCCCTTAGACCCAACCAATCAAGTGGTAATTGAAAATGAGTCCGAGTTCAAAAAGACTTGGAATGGCGCAGTATTCCTTGTCAGCCGTGAGACCGGTGTTGACTCCCAGGATCGCTTGTTTGACTGGACTTGGTTTATTCCAGAGATTTATAGGTTTAAGAGCCTGCTTGGCATAACTTTTGTTGTTTCAATCTTGACGCACCTTTTGGGCCTTGCTCCAATTGTATTTATCCAAATATCACTTGATAAAGTTTTAAATTATGGAGCTGTTGGCACGTTATATATCTTAGCAGCTGGTGTGGTTGGTGCGTTAGTCTTCAACGGTATATTAGGTTTTGTGCGGGATTATGTAATTAATTTTATCTCGACGTCGATAGAAGCTAGGCTTGCAGGGGATGTGTTTGACAANGTAATGTCCCTGCCCGCATCTACATTCCAGACGGGTTCGCCAGCAGAGTTTGAAGGCATTTTGCAATCGCCTTTAACAATAAAGAATTTTATCTCCCGACAGGTCTTGACGACTATCTTTGACGCAACAGGTCTGCTGGTATTTATGCCGGTGTTATTTGGATATAGCCCGGCTCTTGCGTTGATTGTTGCTTGTTTTACTGTTCTGATTGGAGCGATTACGCTCTTTAGCCGTTGGCGACAAAAAGAGGAGAGTAAAATTACCGGCCCAATAGAAGCTTCCAAACGACGGACGGTTCAAGCAAGTGTGGCAGGTATTGAAACCATAAAGGCGTTCTCTCTCGAACCAACCCAACGGAGAGAATGGCGGCAGATTTCTTCCAGCAGTATTAGAAGATCGGTATCAGGTCAAATAGCAAGTCTTGCCGTGACCAATATAAACGCCACTCTTACACAGGTTATGACAGTTGTTTTAGTATTTACAGGGGTTCTGCTTGTTTTGGCGGGCTCTCTTTCAGCTGGAGCTATTATTTCGTGCAACATGTTGGCGGGTAAATTGGTTTCTCCCGTGACGGCAATATTCACCTTTTTTGCGGACTTGACAAATTTTAAAAATACGATCGACAGCGTTGGAACAACATGGAACGGGCCGACAGAACGCTTAGGCGCGGGTAACCAGCACGTAGTTAAAGGCGGGGTGGTCTGTCGCGATGTAATTGTAAAATTTGACGATACTTCGGCTCTAAACGGCCTCAATTTAGAAATTGCGCCTAGGACTAAAGTCGCCGTAGTTGGACCGTCGGGTTCAGGGAAAACAACGTTTCTGAGACTTTGCCAGGGTTTTTTGCGGCCTAACACGGGTTCTATGGAAATTGATGGGCAAAATATAAGGTATCTCAGCTTAGATAATTATCGAAGCCAGACCACATTGATCGACGCAAAGCCGGTCTTTTTTGGCGCGACAATTGAAGAAAATTTAAGAAAGGTACAGCCTAATATAAGTGAGCGAGAATTTCAGGAAATTCTCGATATTTCTGGATTATCGAGGGTATTGGAGGAATTGCCAGATGGCATTTCCACGGAAATAAATCAATTTGGGCTGCCGCTGTCTCAGGGAAACCGGGTCACTGTTGCATTAGCAAGAGGTTTAATGGCTAGGCCGAGGATTTTACTTTTAGACGAGGCCTTAGTCAATTTTGACAAGTCAACACAAATTAGCTTTTTTGAAAATTTCCCAAAAATTTCAGAATATAAAACAGTTATGATGGCAACCCATGATATGCGATTAACCGCCGAATTTGAGCAAATTATTGTGCTTGAAAAAGGTGTAGTTGTTGGCCAAGGAAAGCATGATGATCTACTCGAGACATGTCCNTTGTATAAGGACTTGTGGACAATGGATCAGAAACTATCGGGGNTCTAAAAAATCTGTCCTTTAAGCGACAAAGAGAGAAAAAATGGCGGGTGATCAAACTTTTTCTAATGGAGAGTATATATTTCGGGAGGGCGAGAGCGCGGTATATGGTTATATCGTTAAATCCGGAAACGTGGAAATTGTTAAACATGGGGCGGCTGGNGATCAAGTTCTGGCGGAATTAGAACCCCCTACCATATTTGGCGAAATGGCTTTAATTGACGGGAACCCGCGCAGTGCGGGTGCTAGAGCTAAGGGTGACACTGTTGTAACGGAGGTCACTGCGGAAAGTTTTGTAAATTATCTCAGACAAAACCCTGAAGCGGCTATTCGGATAATGAAGACGATATCCGAAAATCTTAGATCGGCGAATCAACTGGTTGCTAGGTACGAAAGTTTAGAAAAAGATGGTTCGCGAACGATAGAAGTTGAATTGAGTGACACCGATGCAAGTCAAGATTATGAGATAAATGATACGGACGCAATTTACAAACAGGGCCCTTCTAAACCGCTACTAATATCTACTATGAGTTTATTGGTGTTTTTCATATTAGGTGTGGTATTCGCAGCCCTTAATGAAGTTGATACAACAATTTCTGCCCGAGGAGAATTTATGACTGCTACGCCAAACTTGATTGTTGAGGCTAGCGCAAGCTCGGTCGTAAAAAGCGTTGAAGTTGAGCGAGGCGATACTGTTTCAAAGGGTCAAATAGTCGCATATTTAGATGACACGGTCGTAAACGTAAATCTAAAACAAAATCAAGAGAAAATAGATAATATATATCAGTCGCTGATTAGGCTGAACATGGAGCAGTCCCTCGTAGANAAGCCGAATGAACTAAAGCAAAGTTACGATTTAGATGCCCTCTACTCGGACACGATTAAAGAGATGGGTCTAAAAAACACGGAAAAAACTCTGAGTGAATTGTATAAAAATACGCTCGTAAAAAAAGTAACGGAATATAGGGAAAAAAATAATTCCTTTAACTCTAAGTTAACGAAGCTTCAAAACGAATTTAAATCCTCAAAAGAGTTATTTAAGATTTCTGCGAAACAATCTGAAATCAAACGAAAACTAACAAAGGTTCAAAAAGACCTCTATGATCGTAAAATTGGTTCCCTGCTAAAATATTTACAAGCAAAAGACCAGTTGTTAAACGCCGAAAAAGCACAATTCAATGCAGAGAGTGCGATTACAAAGTTAAAATCGGAAATAACGNCATTAAATGCTGATAAGCAGGCCTTCATAGCTCAGTGGGCATCTAACTTGACAGCAGAAATTACTGGAAAAAATGAAGAGTTAATGCAACTCGAACAAGAAAAAATAAAACTGCAGAGATTAGTTGACAATATTGTAGTGAAATCTCCAGGTGACGGAGTTGTGCTTGATATTCCTTCCGTTGCAAGCGGAGGAAATATCCGTGAAGGCGACCCAATAATTACGCTTGTGCAAACAAATCAACCACTCTTTTTGGAAGTTGACATAGATTCTAAAGAAATTAGTGATATAAAAATCGGCATGCCTGTATCCGTAAAGCTAGATGCAATGCCATTTCAAGAATTTGGCGGACTAGATGGAGAGTTGGTGTTTATTTCAAAGGACACATTCAACGAATCGTTAGCGGGCGACAAAGGGGTTTACTACAGAGGTAGAGTTAAAACCCAAANTGTTAAAGATTCAAAAATGCCCAAAGACTTTAATCTTTCTCAAGGGATGCAAGCGTCGGCGGATATAAAAGTAGGTAAGCGGACATTGATTACGTATTTCACATATCCAATAATGAAAGCGTTTGAAGAATCTTTTACAGACCCGGAATAAAAACGTCCCTTGATTATTTTTGCTAACTGAAAATCTTTGACAAAAATCTGCAGGGGTTAGCGGTAATGAGAGTGATAGATGCTCAGGTCCACACATATGAACGCAATCATAAGGCTCGTCCCTGGATTGGTGAATTGACCGGGCCCGAAGAGGTGACCGGTGATAACATGGTTAAAGAGATGGATCGTGTTGGAGTGGATGGAGCAATTTTAGTTTCGCCTTGGAGTATGTATAGGTATGACGCTAGCTATGCAGTGGATGTTTTTGAAAAGTTTCCAAATAAGTTTAGGTTAGTAAAGCCAGTAGACCCTAGCGATTTAGAGGTCGGTGAAATCATTCAGGAGTGGGCCAAAGTTAAAGGCGCTGTGGCAGTACGATTAATGATGGCGTATGCGGATTCAGGAAACGCGAATAATTGCGGGCTAGATATAGTAATGAAAACGGCGTCGAGGTGTAATTTTCCTGTGAACCTCTTGTGTTGGGGCAACCTTAATGAAGTTGGGCGCTTAGCAAAAAGACATCCGAATACTCGCTTGGTCATTGATCACTTGGGTTTATGTCAGCCATTCGATTTTCCGGTTCCCGATCAACCCTTTTCAGAGCTTCAAAAAGTTATAGAACTCGCAAGTTTTGATAATATTACGATCAAAATTACAGGTGCTTGCACTTTGTCGCACCAATCTTTTCCATACATCGATATCTGGAAACCTTTAGAAAAAATATTCACTAGATTTTCACTTGAAAGGTGCATGTGGGGCACGGATTGGACACGGGCAGTGAAGCTTGTCTCTTACAAGGAAAGTGTGGATTGTTTTCTTGATAATTCGTCATTGAGTTCGGATGAGAAAGCACAATTGATGGGTAAAACCGTTGAGAACATATATGGCTGGTAAGTGTAGCTGTAGTAAAGTTAATTGGACTGAAGGAACCAATTTAATAAATTAAATATCAAAAGTTATAATTTGACCCCCGCCCAATGTAATAAAAAAAGATAATACGGTATTTGATACGACAGACGAGATACAGGCTGTCGTAACTGTGCTGTTGCTCAACTAATGAAGACTTATTGGACTTGGTTTAATATTCCTAAAAGGGTCTATCACCTTTTACCACAACTCGATGCACTGACCTCTTCTCTTTAGCGGCATCGTATGGTTCGACACAGTGCATTGTACATCTATTATCCCACATTAACACGTCATCTATCTGCCATTTGTGCCGATAAATTAAAGCGGATTGGGTTGCGTGCTTTTCTAGACTGGCAAGGATAGCCTCTCCAGTTGCAAGATCCATATTAGTAATGTGACTGGAATGGTTGCCTATATACAAAGATTTCTTGCCTGTTTCAGGATGTGTTCTAACGACTGGGTGCTCGACTGGTGGTGCTGCTTTGATTTCTTCGGGTGTGGCAGCCCGTTCATTTGATTTCTCTCTGCTCCGAGCCCAATCATGCACGGCAAATAGACCTTCAATAGTCTTTTTCATATCGTCTGATAGTTTATCATAAGCACGTGTCATATCAGCAAATAAAGTGTCGCCTCCAACCCGGGCAATTTCGGGTGATCTCAAAATCGTAGTGAGGGAAGGCGTGGCTGTATAGGACTTATCAGTGTGCCAAACTTGGGTTCCTTTTTCTGGATGTACTCCTGTTGTCTCACCATTAGCTTTTACGTTAGAAAAAATTTGCACCGAGGGCAGAACCTTATGCCGCGTTGATTTATTAATATGCCCGTCAAGCTCGCCGAACAACATGCCAAACGTCTGATGAGCTTTATCGTCCAGGGGTTGGTCGCGAAATATTAGTACTTTGTAATCTAGAAATGCCTCATGGATAATTTCAAATTGTCGCTTGTTTATACCACGCTGTATATCAAGTCCATTTATTTCAGCTGCAAAAGAGTTCTCAAAAGGTGCCACGTTTATTTGCATTTGTTATACTGCTCCAACTGACGGACTGTTTTTGTTGTTAGTGGGTTACCTTTGTATTTTAATCAAATTTTCTACGGCTCTGGAATCGAAAACATGATTATTTATGGAAGGTTTTGTTAGCCTTGGAGAGTATTGGTTTAAGGCTGTTAGCTTGGGAGAAGTACCTCAATTTATTTCGTCACTCAGAAAGTTGCCGGACACCTCAAGCAAAAGGGGTTGAATATTCAGCGCGACTTTTTCTAGAACACCCGGGTAGTCGGCCTAAACGTAGTCGTAAAAGATAAAAATATAGGGTTTGCGAGTATGAATCATAATTTACGTTTTGTATGCCTCGATCTTTTTCAGACGCTATATAGATGCGCTGCAAAAATTCAGAAACTGTCCAGGTGTTACAATCCATAGATGTATTATAGGTGTACTAAAACCAGAACTTTTATTTTTTTAGTTTTGCGGAGGTTTTGTGGTGCTGCCGGACAGATTTGAACTGTCGACCTCGCCATTACCAATGGAGTGCTCTACCCCTGAGCTACGGCAGCACGTTTCAGAAATTAGCCCTTAAATTTCGANCGAACCATGCCATAGGCCTNNCGTATNTAGCAAGTTTATTTGATGATGGTCNNTNCTTNAGNTATTNTANTGATTGGNGAGTTGATAANNCAACATCGGTGAAATANNAAATATGGTTGAAAAAGAGTTGAGAACTCAGGCCAAAAAAGAAAAAGCCGAGGCCCGAAGAGCTCGTGCTCTTAGAGCCAACTTGAGACGTAGGAAATTACAAAGGCGTTCCGGAAAAACTACTAAGGATAGCCCTAGTTAGCNTTCTTTTAGTATCATGATAACTTTCTAATTAAAGGAAGAAATCCGTGGGTTGAATTTAGATGAGTGTGCCTATAGTCGAAAAAGGCTCTTAAACTTAACTTTCACATAAGTGTACTCGAGGTATTCATGGACAAAATTGTTTTGCATGGAGGAACTAAACTTTCAGGAAAAGTTGATATAAGTGGGGCAAAGAATGCCGCTCTGCCGCTTATGGCAACAGCTTTGCTGACAAATAACGAGATCTTCTTAGAAAACATACCTCGCTTGGGTGATGTTGGCTCCATGTGCGAATTGCTCANGGGGGTTGGTGTTGAAATATATGATTCTTTGCAAGATTCCGGATGTTTGCGATTGAGATGTGAGGAGATAACTAATACAGAGGCTCCATATGACATTGTGCGGAAAATGCGAGCATCCATTCTAATACTTGGTCCCTTGATTGCCCGGTGTGGCGAAGCTCGTGTTTCTCTACCAGGAGGATGTGCAATTGGAAATAGGCCTGTTGATTTACATTTAAACGCATTGATGCAAATGGGTGCCCAAATCGATTTGTCTCGCGGTTACGTGGAGGCCAAGATACATGGAGGAAAACGGCTCCAGGGTGCGAGAATAAATTTTCCGATGGTTTCAGTAGGTGCTACAGAAAATTTGATGCTGGCAGCGACTTTAGCAAAGGGTGAGACCGAGTTATTTAATGTTGCACGCGAACCTGAAATAGTAAATTTGGCGGAATGTTTGATAAAAATGGGTGCAGAAATAGAAGGTCATGGCACCGATACTATATATATTAAGGGTAAAGATGCTTTGAGTGGAGCTACACACTCGGTCATAAGCGATAGAATAGAGGCTGGTACATTTGCCATAGCAGCTTGTATCACTGGTGGTAAGTTAGAGCTCATTGGTGCGAACTCCAATGATTTACGAGCTATGCTTGACGTGCTTTTAGCTTCAGGCGCAAAGATTGAAGAGCACAGCTGGGGACTTCTTATAGAGGGCCCCGGTGAAAAACCAGAGGCAGTGGATATCATGACGGATCCTTATCCNGGNTTTCCAACAGATTTGCAGGCTCAAGTTATGGCTTATATGACACGCGTAAACGGTGCCAGTATGATAACGGAAACAATCTTTGAAAATAGATTTATGCATGTACCGGAGTTAAATCGCATGGGCGCGAATATTAATGTACACAATTCTACGGCGTTAATTCGCGGCGTAAAAAATTTGATGGGGGCGCCTGTGATGGCTACAGATCTGCGCGCGTCTGTTTCTTTGGTGCTTGCGGGATTAGCCGCCACTGGAGAAACAACTATCAATAGGATCTATCACCTNGACAGAGGTTATGAAAATCTTGTCTCGAAATTGAGAGCATGTGGTGCAACGATAGATAGGGTGCGTGCTTGAAACAAAATTACCAGATGGTGTGTTGATTGAAGGATGAATCCCCGAAAAAAGGTCATAGAAACCACTTGCGTTTGCAGGCAGTCTCGGCTTCTGATTTGGAAGTGCTTTCAGCATTGNTGCAAGATTCTATTGTGCCTATTGGNGATATACTATACACCCCCTCACAAAAGAAAATTATNATGATGGTTCAGAGGTTTAGGTGGGAATTAATAAAAGATGCTGAAAAAAAAGGGGAGTTAAGCGCTTACCAGCGGTGTTTGTGTGTTCTGAAAATCGATGGTGTAGAATCTGTGCGGACGCAATNCATTGATATAAACGACAGGTCGCAATTTTTAAATTTTTTAAGTTTTTATNTGGACGATAAACACCTTGATCTGCANTTCNCAGAGNCTAAGANGATTAGAATAGATATAAATGCCTTAAAACTGACGGTAGAAGATGTCGGGAAAAGCTGGCCCACTTCAAAACGTCCAATACATGAGGAAAATAATTAAATGGAGACCCAGAAGCCATTGGTGCTTGCGATTCCCAAGGGAAGAATCCTCTCTGATGTGGGGCCATTAATGGCTCGCGCTGGAATAGAACCCGAAGAAGAGNTTTTCGATGACAGTTCGCGACGTCTTCAATTTTCAACAAAAGACCCGAGAATTGATTTAGTCAGAGTACGTAGTTTCGATACCGCNACTTTCTTAGCGTTTGGGGCAGCNCATTTAGCTATTTGCGGTAGTGATGTTTTGATGGAATTTGATCATTCTGAAATTTATGCGCCGGTTGATTTGAAAGTTGGAAAGTGTAGATTGTCTGTNGCGGGACCAAAAGAACTAGTTGCTAGCGAAGACCCAATGCAGTGGAGCCATCTGAGAATCGCCACAAAATATCCAAATATCACAAAAAAATATTTTGCCGAACGTGGAGTTCAGGCTGAGTGCATTAAACTAAATGGTGCGATGGAACTTGCGCCAAGACTGGGGCTTTGTCGAAGAATCGTCGACTTAGTTTCATCTGGGGCCACCTTGTCTGCGAATGGTTTGGTTGAAATTGAAAAAATTTCAGAGATAAGTGCAAGATTAGCAGTGAATAGAGCTGCTTTTAAAACAAACTCAGAGACTATTAATATGTGGATTGATCGATTTAAAGAGGTTTCGGATGACGAAAAAGATTAAGAGCCGAGACCCTAACTTCTACGACGCTTTTAAAATACTTTTGGGAGCGAGAGCAACTAGTTTAAGTGATGCTACACGGGTTTCTGCAGATATTATTAAAAAAGTTAGAAAAAATGGTGATAAGGCACTCATTAAACTTACTAAAAAGTTTGATGGGCTTGATCTTACGACAAAAGATTTANTTGTAGATTTAAATGAAATTGACGAGGCGACCAGCAAAATTTCGCCCGATGAATATGACTCCTTGAGATTTGCTGCTGATAGNATAACGTCTTTTCATTTGAGACAAATGCCAGAAAATTTTGAGTATGTGGATGATGCGGGAATAAAAATGGGGATGAGTTGGAGCCCTATAGATTCTGTCGGTTTGTATGTGCCAGGAGGTACGGCATCTTANCCAAGCTCGGTATTAATGAATGCTATACCTGCTCGAGTGGCAGGCGTACCGCGACGAGTAATTGTAGTGCCTCAAACCCGCAANGTTATAAACCCGTTAGTCCTTGTTGCGGCAAGATTGTCTGGGGTCGAAGAAATTTATAGAGTAGGCGGAGCTCAAGCCATAGCAGCTTTGGCTTACGGTACAGAAACAATAACGTCGGTGGATAAGATTGTTGGACCGGGGAATTCTTTTGTTGCGGCAGCCAAGAAATTAGTTTACGGAGCAGTCGGTATTGANTCAATCGCGGGCCCATCAGAAATTTTGATTGTTGCAGACTCAATGAACGATCCGAAATGGATAGCGTACGATTTATTGGCGCAAGCAGAGCATGATCAACTTGCTCGTTCAATTTTAATTACAGATAATGAAAATTTTGCTGAGAAGGTGCTGACATCTGTAGAGAACATTTTATCCTCATTGCAAAGATCAGAAATTGCGCGGGCTAGTTGGGAAAATCAGGGCGCTGTANTTATAGTTGATTCTTTAGCAGAAGTGCCGGAACTTGTTGATCTTATAGCTCCNGAACACCTGGAATTAGCTGTTGAAAAGCCTGAGAAGATGATGNAGCAAATTAAGCATGCTGGAGCGATTTTTTTGGGGTGTTACACACCCGAGGCTATAGGTGATTATGTCGCCGGCCCTAATCACGTGTTGCCCACTGATAGGNCAGCAAGGTTTTCATCTGGGTTGTCTGTGTTCGATTTTATTAAAAGGACAACTTTTGTGAAATGCGATCTACAGGGCTTGAAGAAAATTGGGCCACCGGCAATTACTCTGGCTCAGGCGGAGGGTCTTCCGGCTCATGCAGAATCTATTAAAGTTCGTCTTAATAGCTCGGGATGATATTTCTTGAAAAGCCACATTATTATGATTTTAGAAGTTTAATTTTTATCGACAGATGTTTCCAAAAATTGACTAAGAATATTTCTAGTTTCAAAAAACGGCTTGACCTAAGGGGCAATCGCCCNCACGGTTAGGAAGATTTATAAACTTTTTAGGAGTAAAAATTGGGTAAAGAAGATGTTTTAGAAGTTGCTGGTACAATTTCAGAATTGCTGCCAAATGCAATGTTTAGAGTTAAGTTGGATAATGATCACGAGGTGCTGGCCCATACCAGTGGGCGAATGCGGAAAAATCGTATTAGAGTACTAGCAGGCGATAGAGTGAATGTTGAAATGACGCCTTATGATTTAACTAAGGGTCGTATTACATTCAGATTTAAATAAATAATCTGATTAAGTTTCGTGAAATACGGCAAAAAAGTATTTTCACCTCCGGATGGCCTGGAGTTAATTCTGGCGTCGGGGTCTCCAAGGCGCAGTGATTTACTAAAACAACTCGGCCTAGAAAAATTTTCCGTAGAAGTCTCCGACATTGATGAAAGTATTAATAATCTAGAAGCACCAAAAAAATATGCTGCCAGAATTGCTTTAAAAAAAGCCGAAACAATAAAGCAGCGGCACTCCGGGTCTATTGTTTTAGCTGCTGACACAGTTGTAGCATGCGGGACAAGGGTTCTGGACAAACCGGAGACGATAACCCAAGCAGAGAAGTGTTTGCATAAACTTTCCGGTCGAAGCCATAAGGTCCTTGGCGCCTTTGTTCTGATTGGATCGGATAATCGATATATTAAGAGGTTAGTTGTCTCCTCGGTTACATTTAAACGGCTAGACAAGCAGGAGATAAGAAATTACTTAGATGGCGGTGAATGGAATGGAAAAGCAGGCGGGTATGCTATTCAAGGAAGAGCCGCTGCGTTCGTAAAAAAAATACAAGGTTCGTATTCTAACGTTGTTGGTTTGCCTCTTCATGATGTTTACAATGCGTTAGTGGGAATTGGCTTCCATTATAAAGACCTTGCTAGTTGAGAACCCTCTTTTGCTTGCTAACGAAAAAATAATCATAGATAGATCGCCAGGTGAAATAAGAGTTGCTGTTATCAAAAACGGTCGTTTGGCGAATTTATTTATAGAACGCTCTAATAAGCCGTGGTTAAGAGGAGCAGTTATACTAGCTAGAATAACGGCTATACGAAAGAAATTAGGGGCGAGTTTTTTAGATCTTGGTACTGCCTCTGGCTATATAGAGAATAGAAAACCTGCAAAGCCAATAGAGGGTGCATCGATAGTTGTTCAAGTGCTTGCTGACCCTCATAGAAATAAATCCGCTCGGGTGAGTTCAAATATCTGTGTGGAAGGTAACTACTTAAATCTTTATCCAACAGCGGAACGTTCCTCTATCTCGAGAAAAATTAAATCAAAAAAGAAGAGGGGGCTAATAAAGCAATTCATAGCTGACAACATTCCTAACAATATGGGAGTTCATATAAAGTATTCTTTTGATGTGAGTGATTTGGATTTAATGAAAGCGACAGCGTTTGAACAAATTGCCAACTGGAAAAACCTTAGCGAGAAAATTTTAAGAAGTAGACCTCCTTTGACTTTGATCCCTTCATTAGGAGCAGTTGGTTTTGCGATAACCAAATATCCGGAAGCAAAAGTGTGTGACGGAACTAATGGCGAATTATTTGACCAATACGACTTAGAGTTTGAGATAAGCAGGGCATTGGATCGCAAAGTATTACTCGATGATGGTGCCCAATTAGTTTTTGATGAAGCTGAAGCACTTACTGCGATTGACATAGACGTTGGTAGCAGCAGAACGCCAAGATCCGGACTTGATTCTCTAGTTGCGCATCTAGCGAAAGAAATTATATGGCAAATTCGATTGAGAGATATAGCAGGTTTAATTTTTGTGGATTTTCCTAGATTCAGAGATTCTAATATTAAAGAAAATTTTTTAAAAGTTTTACAAGCATTCGCGCAGTGTGAAGGGCTATCACTAATTATTCATGGTTGGACACGAACTGGATTGCTGGAAATAACGAGGCCGCGAAACGGCAGCTCTTTAAAAGAGTTGTTAGTTGGAACTGTGGAAGATGATACACCGGCACTGGAAACCGTCGCACTAACGGCATTAAGATGCTTGTTAAAAGAGACGGCTGGGGTAGCTTATCCTGAGATTGTATGTTCTAGGTCCTTGAAGAGGACAATAAACGGCAACTTTGAGAAGGTTCTTAGAGATATAAGTCGAAAATTAGGTTCCACAATATTTCTAACTGAAGACGGAAAAATGGCTAAGGATGAATTTTTAATAAGAAATAGGATCAAATAAAAATATGATGTCATTTAAAAAAGCCATCTGTGCTATTTGTGACAAGCCGCAAGCTGAGGCATACAAGCCCTTTTGCTCTGCCAAGTGCAAACTTATCGATTTAGGAAACTGGATTGATGGAGACTACAGACTACCTAGCGAAGAAGTTCCATCCGACGCGGAAATTTTGGATATATCGATTCATTTATTACAAAACAAAGAAAAATCTTAAAAGCGACTTTTTGGTCTATCAGGCTGCAAAGGATGGGGATGGGTTTTAAACCAATGGTCAGCTATATCTATCCTATTACATACCCATACATCATCAAAATTCTTAACATAATCCAAAAATTTTTTGAGTCCCATCGCCCTAGACGGATGACCCATTAGTCGCTGGTGTAGACCTATAGACATCATTTTGGGTGCGGTCTTTCCTTCTTCGTACAGCAAATCGAAGGCATCCTTATTGAACTGAAAAAAATCATCCGCGGTACTAAACCATCCCCGACCAAACTTTGAATCGTTTGTTGTTAGAGAATAAGGTATTACCAAATGAGCCTTGTCCGAAAACTCAAGCCAATAAGGCAGTTCATCATTGTAGGCATCCGAATCATATATAAACCCGCCTTCTTCTATCAAAAGACGCCTTGTATTTATACTAGGACCTGTTCTGCAGTACCAACCCAGGGGCCTCTCACCCAAAAGATTTTTTAACGAGTTGACGGCTTTTCTTATGTGCTGCCTCTCTTCTTCCTCACTGAGTTTATAGTGTTCAATCCAACGCCAACCATGGCAGCAGATGTCTAATTTGTGTTTTTTGATGGCTTCGACAACCCTTGGGTTTCGCTCGAGAGCTAAAGCACATGCGAAAATTGTAACGGGAAAATTGCTTTGCAAGAATAAATTTAAAAGACGCCAGAATCCAACTCTTGAGCCATACTCAAAAAGTGTCTCTGCCGCTAAGTCGCGGGTTCCATGAGGAATAGTGGACGAAGGTGATTCCGTAAGGCTTGCCTCGGAGAAGCCGTCGCCATCTGGGATAGAGTATTCGGAGCCTTCTTCATAATTGATGACAAAGTTTATGGCCAAGCGTGCGCTGCCCGGCCATTGTGGGTTTGGGGGTCGATCGGCGTAACCAATAAGATCGCGAGGGTATTCGCTCAAACTTAAATCTCCTTATGCGACAAGACGAATTTAAACTTAAAATCAACATACTTTAGTGAAGTTTGGAAGCAACTTATCATTTTTTGATATCATAGGATATTTTCGGTTTATAGCTTTTGCAAACAGAGAATTCCTATAGATCCGTTTTGGAAGTTGTCTATATGGAAAACCTTAAAATGGTTTCCTGTTAAGTTTCAGCCATGCGGTTGGTTTCCCATTAAATTGTTCCATCCACAGATTTTTCACAATAAAACCTCTATTTAAGTACCATAAAATAGCTTGTTCGTTCCTGCACAAAACGTTCACTGTAATAGAGTTTTTGATGCGACCTTGGACATTTTTCAGAAGATTAGAACCTACCCCAACCGCTTGAAATAAAGGTTCAACAAATAAATAATTTATGTGACCTTTAGAAATTACGTAGTCGCAAAAACCAGCAGGTTTATTGTCATAATAAGCAACGATTCTCAAATTATTCCGGAGAGGTAAAATTAAAACGTTATTTTTCAGAAATGATCTTGGAATATCTTCACGTTTAAGAGCCGCGGACATAATTGTGCCGCAGAGTTGATCATCTGAAACTGTTCCCTCGCGGATTTCTACGCTCATCCTAAACTCAATTTGAAGCGATCAACCAAAGTAAAAGGGGCTTGCCTGTTGATTTGATGAAATAAACAAACTTCCTCAATTGTTATATCTTTTTTTAGAAAATCTTCAAAATGGCTTTGAAGGGAATCATAGATAATAGCTTGCTCTTCACTTGACTGTATTCTGTCTGTTAGTGTCATGTGGAATTGAAATTCCGAAAATACATANGGATAACCCCAGGNAACTAAATTTTGATTTTCTTTATNACTAAGGCCTTTTTNTCTGCGNGCCTCTATTTCTTTTGAAGTACTAGGTCCTCTAAAGNCATCAATATCGCGCACCATAGNTTCGGCGAGTTTTTGAATGCNTNGGTTTTTTTTGGGTAACATCAACGCGAAAAATTTGCCAAGAAGATGGATNTCAAGTTGTATGGAGAATGGCNTTATGTTNTNGCAAATTTCTTTTATAGCTTGNTTNAGAAGGTTTTGTTNCATTCCGNATTTGAGTCGGAAAGGGGGTTTCAAAGTGGCGTGAAATCCATAATGNCTTGCACTTTCAGTCAACTTAAAAAAGCGTTTAGCGGTCATTCTATCGATAGAAGGTTGACTTATAACTTTTCCAGTTTGGGTGTCTCTGCCCAGCCATGCACTTCCGAGTGCGTGAAATTTCGAAAAGGGCTCGGGAGCGTAGTAAATGGCAAACCTTTCCGATNTTNCTTTATTTAGGTCATCANTTTTTTCATTTTTATTATAGATTTTAGCCATCTTTCATTCCAAAAAGAGCCATCAATACTTATACTTGTTATTCTNNATTTTGGTAGAGCTTAATGATAAATAGGGTGGTTGATGAAGTACNAGACTAGCAAATTCTGTATTCAGGGTGGGAGTATTCTTTTGCCAGACGGCGGAATCCAAGAAACAGATATTTTGATTTCAGATGGAAAAATTGACGCTATTGGAAGTNCACCGAATAAGACTGTTAAAAAACTAAACGCATCTGGTTACATGGTTTTACCAGGAATTGTAGACCTGCATGGTGATGCATTTGAAAGACAAATAATGCCTCGCCCTGGTGTNTCGTTTCCTTTAACGCTTGCATTTTTAGATACGGATAGACAGCTGGTCGCAAACGGAATAACTACCGCNTATCACGGAATAACATATTCTTGGGAACCTGGGCTGCGGGGTCGAGAAACAGTTACTAAAGTTATGACGGCTCTGNNAAATGTTTCTAAAAGATTAGGGGCTGATACGAAGTGCCATTTACGTTTTGAAACGTTTAATTTTGCAGCAGGTGATGAAGTCTTAAATTGGATTTTAGANAGGAACATAGATTTTTTGGCATTTAANAATCATCTCCCCTCAATTCGTAAAAAAATTCAAGAAAACCAATCTCTTTCGAAATTCTTAGAACGCTCGGGTCTAGAAAAAGATGCTTTTCTACAATTAGTAGAAAAGCTTTCCGAACGGGAACATGAGACAACNAAATTGGTCGAAAAATTGGCTAAANCTGCCAGAGATCATTCTATCTCAATGGCTAGTCATGATGATAAAACCGCTGCAACAAGACAATTTTATAACTCTCTCGGTTGTTATATTAGTGAGTTCCCNTTGACAGCCGAAGCAATCAATCAGGCACAAGAGTTAGGAAATCACATTGTTTTGGGAGCACCAAATATCATAAGAGGTGGAAGTCATATGGGTGCGTCTGGCTTATCAGCCGCTGAAAGTATTAAGGCAGGCAAGGGGGATATATTATGTTCCGACTATTACTATCCAGCTTTGATGCAGGCACCTTTTAAGCTAGTAGCAGATAAGATATTAGAATTTGGCGACAGTTGGGGGATGGTTTCTAAGGCACCAGCTCAAGCGGCGGGTTTAGTTGATAGGGGTGAGATCGTAGAAGGAAAGCGAGCAGACTTAATCTTAGTAGAAGAGTTAGGACTAGGCCAACTGGATCTGAAGGCAACATTTGTAAATGGCAGGATGGTATTTCAGTCAGGTTGTCTATAAAATCTTACTCATGGTGACTCGCATTTTTTGTTGAAATAGTTCATAGTAATTAGACTTTGGTTTTGCGTTGTTGCTGGCTTTAAACACTCGGATTAAACGGTCTTTAACATATGAGCTTTCCAGCAGATTTCCTTGATGAATTAAGATCTCGTATTCGCATTTCCGAGGTCATTGGAAAACGATTGAAACTGATTAAGAGAGGNCGAGAATTTCTCGCTCTCTGCCCNTTCCATAATGACAGTAAACCTTCTTTGTCTATCGTTGATGAAAAAAACTTCTATCATTGTTTTGCCTGTGGTGCACATGGGGACATAATAAAATTTACTATGGAAGTTGAAGGATTGAACTTTATCGAAAGTGTCGAGAAGTTATCCAATTTGGCAGGACTGGAAGTTCCAAAACAGAATCCACTCGAGCTTGCGAAAGAGGCACGTCGAAGAACNTTAAGGGAAGTCTTGGAAGAAGTCACAAGCTACTTTCAAGGGTATTTATGGAATTCGAGCAATAAAGATGGTTTGAATTATTTCAAAGACAGAGGGCTGTCAGAGAAGACGATTAAGTCTTTCCGATTAGGTTTAGCGCCATCTGATAAAACTAGCTTCCGGCAGGAAATGGAAAATCGGAAGATACCAGAAAAACTATTAGAAGAAGCTGGTTTAATAAAAAAGTCTACAACATTTTCTTCAACTTACGACTACTTTAGAGGAAGGCTGATATTCCCAATAAGTGATAGAAGAGGNCAGGTTATAGGCTTTGGAGGCCGTGCTTTAAATAATCAAGAACCAAAGTACTTGAATTCGCCTGAAACTAGCCTATTTCACAAGGGTCGAATTTTATACCAAGGTGGAAAGACACGAGAGGTAGCGCATAAAACTGATCAATTGATAGTTGTTGAGGGTTACATGGATGTTATTTCGCTAGCTGAATCAGGAATCAATAATGCTGTCGCTCCCCTAGGTACGGCGCTAACCCAAGATCAAATCAGAGAACTGTGGAAATTTTCAAGCGAACCGATTTTATGCTTTGATGGAGACGCTGCTGGAGTTCGTGCTGCCGTGAGAGCAGCCGATAGGTTTCTGCCTATTTTAGAGCCAGGCTATTCGGCGAGGTTTGCTTCTTTGTCACCCGGGGAAGACCCAGACGACATAGTGAGGCGTGGAGGAGCAAATAAATTTAGACAGTTACTTGAAACATCAATCGGATTGTCTGATTTTTTTTGGGAAGCTGAAAAAAGAACCCGTGACTTAGATACTCCGGAAAAGCAAGCGGATTTATTTAGAAGAGTAAGAAAAAGAGTTGCAGAAATAAATAATCGTAATGTTCGAGAAGCGTATAAAGACCTAATAGAAGCAAAAATAAAGGACTTTAGGTCCACAATACGTCTTGAAGGCGGTGGAACGGCGAGCCGGCCTCACAGTAATCCGAGGTCCAAATCGTATCAATCTTTGCAGTCTTCTATAAGCAATAAGTCAGCTAGAGCGAATATCGCGGAAACAATGGAGCGACGGCAGAAGCAAGCTATTTTGGTAGCATTTTTAACGCATCCGAGCTTAGTAGAGGATTTTGGAGAGGCCCTAGGTTATTTGGAATTAGGAGATCCATTTCTTGACAAACTCCGCCTAGACATTTTAGACATTCATGCTAACGGGGAGTCTATTAACTCGCAGGATTTAAAAAAACGGCTTTTAAAAAGGGGCTATACTGACGACTTCGATGGCGTGCTAGAAAATAAAACCCTCGCTCATAGCGCTTTCGCGGGCCCCGAGGTTTCTATTAAAAAGGCCAGGAACGGTGTTAGAGAATTACTATCCAGGATAGGAAAATATCAATTAGAGGAACAAATAGCTTCGGCTACAAGCGCTGTAATGAATGATTTAAGCGAAGTGAATTGGAAACGATTGTCGTCATTGCGAGCGGCTCTGGTTTCAGTTAATGATGGGTCGAATTTAGAGGATCCAGTTTAGCATTTTGTTTTAGAACTAATGGTTTTGGGTGGATAACTATAATGGCAAAACAAGCGTTAGCAGCAAAAGTTCAAACTAGAAATGAAGGGGACGAGCAAAATAGTGATGGCCCCCTTATCGACACCATTAATGTTGCGGTTAAAAATCTAATCAAAAAGGGAAAAGATCGTGGTTTTTTAACTTTTGGTGAAGTAAACGCTGCGTTCTCTCAAACTCAATTAAATTCCGAGCAGATTGAAGATATCCTATCATCATTAAGTGATATGGGAGTGACGGTCACTGAGAATGAAGAAAACGAAGACGGTAGCGCTGGTTCCAAGGGAGACCAAGATGGTGGAGCCTTAGGTAATGTGGCAGAGGATGATGTTGGTAGAACAGATGACCCCGTCAGAATGTATCTGCGAGAAATGGGTGGCGTTGAACTTCTATCTCGCGAGGGTGAAATTGCAATAGCAAAACGCATTGAAGCTGGACGAGAATTGATGATTGGTGGAATAGCTGAGAGTCCTCTAACAATTAAAGCTCTAGTAAAATGGCGAGATGCGATCAAAGAAGGTCAGGTGTTGCTTAGAGATGTAATCGATCTAGATGCAACATATGGAGGTAGCCCCGATGTACAGCCTGTGCCAGGTTCAGCAACAATACCAAATTCTGAGGAAACCACGAAAACTTCCCAATCCAGTGATGCTGAAAACACCGAGGATATTGAATTAGACGATGACGAGGATATTGAAGAAAATAATATGTCTTTGGCGGCCATGGAAGAGGCATTGATGCCTGAAGTTATTCAAACTTTCGATAAAATCGCTGATATATATGGAAAACTGAAAAAAGTACAAGATAGGCGTTTGTCTCGAATGCTAAAAGGCGAACCTGCTACAGCCCAAAGTGAGCAGCGATATGCCAAATTAAAAGACGAATTAGTTGAGTTAATGGATGGTGTAAGGCTCAACGCTAATCGATTGGAAGCTTTGGTGGAACAGTTATATAAGCTTAATAGACACCTTGTGGGCTTAGACATGAGGCTTATGAAAGCTGCAGAAAGCAATAAGGTCAAAAGGGCAGATTTTATGGCTCAACACTTCGGTAAGGAACTGGAACCGAATTGGATAGAAATGATTTCTGGGTTGCCAGGAAGCAACTGGAAAAAGTTTGCAGAAACCCGAGCTGATGAAATACTCACTACTCGCGAGAGTTTGGCAGCTATCGCGGAAGACTCAGGATTACCGATACCTGAATTCCGTCGCGTTGTACAAACAGTTCAAAAGGGCGAGAGAGAGGCAGGTCGCGCAAAAAAGGAGATGGTAGAGGCGAACTTAAGACTAGTTATCTCAATCGCTAAAAAATACACCAATCGAGGCTTGCAATTCCTAGATTTGATCCAAGAAGGAAATATTGGATTGATGAAGGCAGTCGACAAGTTTGAGTATAGAAGGGGTTATAAATTTTCGACTTATGCTACTTGGTGGATACGCCAAGCTATTACCCGCTCGATAGCGGATCAGGCCCGGACGATACGCATTCCTGTACATATGATCGAAACCATTAATAAACTAGTCAGAACTTCGAGACAGATGTTGCATGAAATTGGTCGCGAACCCACTCCCGAGGAATTAGCTGAAAAGCTCGTTATGCCACTGGATAAAGTCAGGAAGGTCCTCAAGATTGCAAAAGAACCAATCAGTCTGGAGACGCCTATCGGGGATGAGGAAGACAGTCACTTGGGTGATTTTATAGAGGATAAAAAGGCAGTGCAACCTCTAGACGCAGCAATTCAATCTAATCTTCGCGAAACAACTACTAGGGTACTTGCGAGCTTGACAGCAAGGGAAGAGAGGGTCCTGCGCATGAGATTTGGCATAGGTATGAATACTGATCATACTCTAGAAGAAGTAGGACAACAATTTTCGGTTACACGGGAGAGGATAAGACAAATTGAAGCAAAAGCACTGCGCAAACTCAAACATCCCTCTAGGTCCAGAAAACTGAGAAGTTTCCTNGACTACTAGCTATCAGTGAAATNTAGTGCTTTATGTATGCTGTTTAGATAGACGAAAGAAATTACGATATATTCACGATGTCCGCATAGTGCAACGTTTTGNCCTAATAGNTTTCTTCAANTTAGTGATAATGGGGTNCANTGGAAAACCAGTTTCTTGCGACTCGCTGTATNACTGAAATTGATAGCTAGGTTCGAGTTGGTGATCTTATGGATGAATTCATTTGAAGATAGTATCAGAAGACTTAAATTTTAAGGGAAAGCGAGTTCTTATCACGGGTGCCGCAAGCGGTATTGGAGCTGCAATGGCAGAAACCTTTAGTGATCACGGAGCTTCTTTGATATTGGCGGATATCAATAAAATGGATCCCAATTATAATAAAAAAAGAATCCCGAGCCTCTTACAAACTATTGAATTTGACCAGGCTGACCCACGATCCATAGAAAGGATGGTCGCGCAGGCAGGCAGGGTCGATATTTTGCTCAATAATGCGGGCATTGTATGGATGGGGCCATTCGAAGAAATGTCAGAAGCAGATATTAGCAAATTAATTGCTATAAATCTTTCTGGTCATATTCAAGTTGCTCAAAAGGTAGGTAAAACCATGTTAGNGCATGGGGCTGGCGTAATAATAAATACTTCATCCCAGCTAGCATTTCANGGGTCCGCTGAAAGGGCAGTGTATGCTGCTACTAAAGCGGGTGTTGCTCAATTCACAAAATCGATCGCTGCAGAATGGGCTCCAAAAGGGATCAAGGTGGCGGGTATCGCACCGGGCAGGACCCTTACAGCATTGAATAAAGATGCCCTAAATACTCAATCAAAGCGAGACTATGCTTTAAAAGGCATACCAGCTGGCCGGTTTGCTGAAGCCCATGAAATGGCGAGATTAGCTCTGCTATTATCTTCTGATTTGCTTAGTTATGTGGTTGGTGAAACAATAATTTCTGATGGTGGTTACGTTCTTCTTTAATAGAGGACTCTTAATGAGAAGTTCATGTCTTTATCATTGTTTCTCTCTTGAAGACATAGATACCTGAAAGAACGATAATGGTGATTCCAAGCCAAGCTGTAATTGTAGGAAAATCGCCAAATAACCAAAACCCGAAAAATGTAGCGCCAATGATTTCAAGATACTGAAATGGCGCTAAAACATTTGCTTCGATAGATTTTGAAGCAAATATCAAAATGAAGTGCCCCAGTGTAGCTATTAATCCTATTAGAAGAAGAAGTATCCATTCTAATTCTTTTGGCATTGTTATTTTAAAGATGGGAATATCAGCATTATAAAAGGCCATGAGGATCAAACTCATAAATATCAATCCAGATAAGCCGGAATTAAAGTGTAAAACCGCGGCATTTTCTATTTGAGAGAGCTTTCTTGTAAGAATTATATAAATTGCGAAACAGAGTGCCGCTAGAAATGGCAGCAGTGAAAAAAGTCCAAACATTTCGTAGTTTGGCTGAACAACGATTAAAGCGCCAAAAAATCCAATAGTTGTAGCAACTAGTCTTCTCCAGCCTAGTTTTTCTCCCAAAATTATTGCAGAAAGTATGGTAACGAGCAAAGGCTCGATAAAGAAAATTGATATCACCTCGGCCAAGGGCATTATTTTGACAGCGGCAAATATCAAGACTGTTGTAGATGCGATTAATATCCCCCGCATTGCCTGCAAAAAGATTTTCTGTGTTTTATGTTTTCGTAAAACCCAAAAGAAAACTGGGAACATTAGGATAGTCTGTATAAAAAAGCGGCTCCATGCAATTTGACCCGCTGAAATATTATCACCCAAAAGTTTTGCCAGCGCATCAATTGCAGGGAGAAAAAGAAAGGCAAAAACAATTGAAAATAATGCTAGTTTTTGCTGGGGGAAGCAGAAATAGCGCGTGAAAACTATCATTTCTAACGAACCTTAAACTTTGAAAGGAGCTAATAAACTGTTCTATATTATAGCCAGTCAAACGAAGGCGACTACGAATAATTATGAGAAAAAAATTAGAATACTTGCTTTGGCAATATGAATTAGTTTGGAAAATTGATTGAAAATGGAAAAAAGATGACAAATTTGGCGGTTTATTTATCGGGTGAAATACATACTGATTGGCGCGAAAAAATTCAATCTGGTGTAGCTGCTGCAGGTTTATCCGTTGATTTTAATTCCCCTGTCACAGACCATGATAGTAGTGATGATTGTGGTGTTGTGATTTTAGGAGACGAGGAACTTCCATTCTGGAAAGATCACAAGGGTGCAAAACTGAACGCAATAAGAACAAGGACGCTGATAGAAAAGTCTGATTTGGTTGTGGTTCGTTTTGGTGACAAATATAGGCAGTGGAATGCTGCATTCGACGCAGGGTTTGCAGTAGCTCTTGGGAAGCCTCTTATCGTTCTTCATGATCCCAGTTTGACACATCCCCTCAAAGAAGTTGATGCAGCCGCGCTGGCAGTGGCAGAAACTCCAGAGCAAGTTATTGCAATTATCGCTTATGTTCTAACCGGGCAACTCTAATCGATTAATCATTTCAATTGTAAATTCTGTTTCAAAACCCGATGAAGTGTTAAGGATTAATAGTGTAATTATTTTTGTGCTATCCTTGGCAGAGTGCAACAAATAATAGCGGCTATAGCAAAAGCTGTCCCACCGATTGCGAAAATAAGAGTATAGTTATTTGTGAGATTAAATAGGGTGACTAGAAAAAAACTACCAATGATTTGAGAAGTTCCAACCGCTAGTACCATGTGCCGCCAAAGCTTAACCATTGAGTTTTTGCCCGTTGCCAATTGTGCTCTTCCCGCTATTATCGCGGCTGAACCAGGCTGAGACCCAAAAAAAAGAGATGAAAGTGTTATCGATATTAAGCTAGTTAGGATAAGAGGTAACACAGCCGAACTTGCTAGTATGAGAAAAACTAGAACTAAAGAAATATTAAGACCGATTTTGTCTGCTAATTTTCCCCATAAGATAGTTCCAACTAGACCTCCCAGTCCGACTAAGACCCATTGTGTGGATCCAAATTCAAGTGGATTTCCTATGTCGCGGACTAAATAATCAACCCAGTAGATAGAATGTGGAATAAGGCCAATAGAGAATAACGCCTGAACGATTATTAATTTTTGGCCAGTTATTGATAACTTGGGTTCGACAACTGGGTATGACGAACTTGTATGTTCTAGATTCGGGGCTCCTCTCCACGCCCATAAACCAACCAGAGTAGCGACAACACCTATCCCTGCACTTCCAGTCCAACCCCACGCAAGACCAAACTCTAATAGTTGGGGTAATATTGCAGACGAAAATAGGATACCTGCCCCCACCCCTGTAAAACTAATAGAGGTGGCCAGAGCCACCTTATTAGCGGGCGCAAATCTAGTTACGTAAGAGATGCATAGAATCATGATAATGGCTACTAGTACCCCTAGGCAAAAGCGCCAAAAAGCCAACCAGAGAAAACCAAAAGGTGCTATGCTAGCAAATAACGCTGAGAGACCGACAACAAAACAGATGCGAATTAATATTGGCTCACCTGCCAAATTCCTTAATTTCGGTAAAAGTAATGCTCCAAAAATATAACCACTTAAATTTATAGCACCAACGTAGCCGGCTTCCGAAGGTGTGAGGTGGTTGGATTGAATAAGCATTGGGATAATCGGGGTATAGCTAAACCGTCCTAGGCCCATTCCCATTAAAAGGCCAGCATGAGCACCGATTGAGTATTTTAACCAGTGGCGCATTTGGAAATTCGCTACCCTAATCGAATTATAATATTAATATAAAATATATTTTGGATCTTTAGTACGTTAGCTCATAACATAATTAGTAAATAAAATTAATATCAGGATTAGACCAATCCCTATTATTTGAATTTGGCGGGCGGTGTTGTTTGGGTTTTTGTTCAAACCTTCATTTTCATCTGCGATTGTNAGCTTCCCTTCGGCTAATTTTTCTACAGCCACTTCCAAATTTCTCANCAGGTTGGGTAGTCGGTAAGCTAATTCAGATATTTCCATACCCATGTTTTGTAAATGTACTTTTGGAGATTGGGTCTCCACTATCCAATCCCTTATCATTGGCTGAGCNAACTCCCAGATATTGACTGTTGGATCGATTTGCCGTCCCACGCCTTCTGTAACGAGCATTGTCTTTTGGAGTAATAAAAGTTGTGGTTGCGTCTCCATCCTAAATTGTTTGGTTACATGGAAGAGTTGGGATAATAAACTGGCCAGNGAAATTTCGGCTAGNGGACGGTTTAAAATAGGTTCGCCTATNGAGCGGCATGCCTGGGCAAAAATTTCAATCGACTGATCTCCAGAGATATACCCTGCTTTNAAATGTATTCTTGCAACCGAATGGTAGTCCTTTGTAAGAAAACCAATTAGCATTTTTCCTAAAAAAACTCTGGTAGTGATATCGAGCCGCCCCATTATTCCAAAGTCAACTGGTGCAATCTTTCCATTTTCCAGAATGAATACATTTCCTGGATGCATATCACCGTGGAAAAAACCATCCCTAAAAACCTGGTTAAAAAAAATGCGAGCAGATTTTTCTAGGATTTGTCTGGGGCTTAGCCTCATCTTTGCAAGTCCTTGCATATCATCAGGTCGACAGCCAACGACTTTTTCAATTGTAAGCACGCGTCTAGATGTATAGTCCCAATAAATTTCTGGCACTTTAAAATCTTTGTCATTAGAAAAATTTTCTGCTAACTCAGAAGCAGCGCTTGCTTCCATTCTTAGGTCCAACTCAAGTTTTACGGTTTCTGAAAAAACTTCTACAACTTTCGTAGGTCTCAATCGCCTGGTTTTGGGAAAGAAACGTTCAAGTAATCTCGCTAACCAAAACAAGAGTTTGATATCTCGTTCGAATAGTGCGTCGATATTTGGCCGAAGTATTTTAACTGCGACTTCCTGACCGCTGATAAGTGTGGCGCAGTGAACTTGAGCAATTGATGCTGCTGCCATAGGTTTTTTTTCAAAGTGTGAAAATAACTCCTCGACGGGACAGCTGAAATCATTTTTTACAATAGCTTCAACCTCCGAAAAACTGAATGGAGGGAGATTATCTTGAAGCTGAGTTAAAGCCAGAGCGGTATCCGTGCCAATAATATCCGAACGAGTTGCTAATGTTTGTCCAAATTTTATAAAACTAGGACCGAGAGTTATTAAGCAAAGAGACAAACGTTCTCCCCAGCTATGATTGTCAAAACTGCGGTCGCGTAGGAGAGAAGATTTTAACGCTAGTTTACCCATAAAAGGGTAATTTTGGAAAAATTCAATAGGTGAAATAATATTGTATCGTAAAAGTTTAAAAAGCAACCGAAGTAAGATGATTATATTATTTAGGAAGTGTATCATTGATGCCAGTTACAGTCGCCATGCCGAGTGTATAGCCGCTATCCCACCGGATAGATTTCTAAATTTGCATCGTTCTAAACCAGTTTCTCTAATCTGAAAACTGAGTTGGTGTTGGTCGGGAAATTTTCTTATACTTTCAACAAGATATTTATACGATTCTTTATCGTTCGCAACCAACCTACCAATTTGTGGAATTATTTTAAAAGAATATGCTTCATACAGGGGTTTTAGGGCTGTTATGACAAAGCTGCTAAATTCAAGGCATAGAAATCTTCCGCCCGGCCGCAAAACCCTATAAGCTTCCTCGAGAGCAACTTGAATATTAGTAACGTTTCGCAGGCCAAAAGCGATGGTATAGATGTCAATGGACTTATCCTCTACCGGTAAATTCTCGGCATCGCCGCATATCCAAAGAGTGTCCCGCATAGGAATAGAATCAGCGAATTTTTTTTGACCGCTTCTCAACATTTCTTGATTTATATCGCATATTATTGCTCGACCCCCGCCCCGTTTTTTGAAGCGGTTAGNAATGTCGCCTGTTCCTCCGGCAACATCCAATAAGGTTTGTTCTTTCTGAGGGTTTAACCAATCGACTAGGGAATCTTTCCAAAGTCTGTGAACACCTAGGCTCATAAGGTCATTCATCANGTCATATCGGTTGGCGACAGAATCAAAAACANCCCTTACCAAGTCGGCTTTTTTGCGATTTGCTAACCTCCTTGAAACCGAAATGGGTAAAATCTTGCTTCAAACTAGCCATTACGCTTTTGCACCTTTTTAATAATCGGCTCTGTTCTAGTTTATTCCACCTTTTGAATTTAGCGCAAATAACATTAACTTCCAAGACAGCTCATGGTAATAGTCGAGCAGACCATTGGATGACGTATAGCGTTGAAAAACGAGCGTGGGCTCGAGTGAAGAGAAAATGAAGTTATGCCAGAACTGCCTGAGGTTGAAACAGTTAAGCGTGGTCTTAGNCCTTTCTTAGAAAAACGCAGAATAATAAGCGTNACGAAAACCCGAACAGATTTACGCAAACCTATTCCGCTTTCGTTAGAGGAGGCCTTAATAGGTAAGCGAGTATTAAAATTAGATCGACGTGGGAAATATCTTCTTTGGCATACTGAAGATAGGATGGTAATCATTTTGCATCTAGGGATGTCTGGTCGAGTTGTTGTTACCAAAAATTTGCCAAAAATAATCAATGTGCATGATCACTTAACTTTCCAAACTGAGGATGGATTTTTTATAAGATATAATGACCCAAGGCGGTTTGGCTTTGTCGATGTAGTTTCTTTAGACAACCTGTCGAAATATCCCTCCCTCGCTTTTCTCGGCCTTGAGCCTCTGAGCAATGAGTTCAATGCCCCCTCCTTAAGGCAAAAAATCATNAAAAAACAATCGCCGATAAAATCTGTTTTATTAGATCAATCCATAATAGCAGGATTAGGAAACATATACGTTTGTGAAGCGCTTCACAGGGCGGGAATATCGCCACGGCGCAAGGCGAAAAACATNTCAGAAAAAAAAATTGAAGATCTGGTGATTTCTATTCAGGTTGTTCTCAAAGACGCGATAAATGCGGGAGGCTCTTCCCTGAAAGACCATGTTCAAACCACTGGAGAGATGGGTTATTTTCAACACCAATTTCGAGTTTATTCTCGAGAAAGTAAAGAATGTGCTAAAAAGTATTGTACAGGAAAAATTAGGCGTATTATTCAATCAGGAAGATCTACGTTTTTCTGTAATCAATGCCAGCGGTAGCTTTGGGTTTGTGCCATGATGAGGAATAAATCGTTATTAGCGGTATTTAGGTTAGCCCTTTTGATATNTTCACTAGGGTTAATATCCGGTGTTTCTCATAGTGGTGAGCGATTTATAAATGGCTTCAACGACGTACCGTTAATGTTGGGTATGACAGAGGCGATCGAAAGTAATGTTGCATTCGATACAGTTCAGGGCAGAATACTGGTCTCTTTTGCTCGATCTAGGGAAAGTAAGGATAAAATAATAGCATTTTATGAAGAATCTTTAATCCAATTGGGGTGGAAGATGAAAGAAGATGGGCAATTTGTCAGGGGGGTGGAAATTTTAAACGTAGACTTCTTCCCGGACGGGGAATATTTAGTGGTTCGGTTTTCATTAGAGCCACGTTGAATTTACATAAAGTTTTAATAANGTTATTTAAAAGACGAAATTTTAGAGTTTAGGAGCTAAAAATGGTCTACGAAAATATCATTGTCGAACGTAAAGATTGTGTAGGGATAATAACTTTAAATCGTCCAAAAGCCCTCAATGCGCTTTCTGCAAACCTTACCATGGAGCTAGAAGCAGCTCTAATAGATCTGGATAATGATGACGGGATCGGATGTATGGTTTTAGCTGGATCTGAGAAGGCGTTCGCTGCTGGAGCAGATATCAAGGAGATGCAGTCTAAAACATTTATGGACGTATATCTCCAAGACTTCATAACTGTGGCATGGGAACATGTTTCTAAGGTTCGAAAACCAATAATTGCGGCCGTTTCNGGTTATGCCCTTGGAGGCGGATGTGAAATGGCTATGATGTGTGATTTCATCATAGCGGCCGATAATGCTAAATTCGGTCAGCCAGAAATAACGATAGGTACTATNCCTGGAGCAGGTGGNACACAACGTCTTACTCGTTTAGTTGGAAAATCCAAAGCTATGGAGATGTGTTTAACGGGCCGAATGATGGATGCTGAAGAGGCAGAAAGAGCTGGATTAGTTAGCCGTGTGGTTCCTCTCGCAGACTTAATGCCTGAAGTGATGAAGGTGGCACAGAGGATTTCTGAATTATCCAGACCGGCCATCCTTATGGCCAAGGAATCTGTTAACAAATCCTACGAAATGTCCCTTGCTGAGGGAATTAAATTTGAGCGGCGGTTGTTCCACTCAACATTTGCTACAGAGGATCAAAAAGAGGGAATGGTGGCCTTTTCGGAAAAACGCGAGCCAAATTTCAAAAATAGGTAGAGGTTTACTTTATTCCTCGTTGACGAACGGTATTATGCTGCTTATAACGCCGTACTGTATAGTAATCCGGATTGGAATAACGATGGCTCAGCACAAATCTGCTAAAAAGAGAATACTTCGTAATGAAAAGAAAAGAGTTATAAATCACGCCCGTATCTCAAGAATTAGAACGTTTATTAAAAGAGTAGAATCTGCTATAGTTGCTGGGGACAAGGATCTAGCCGCAGCAGCGTTTAAAGTAGCACAACCGGAATTACATAAAGGCGTGTCCCGAGGTGTTTTAGTTAAAAATACAGTTGCTAGAAAGCTGTCTCGCCTATCAAAAAATATTAAAGCACTTTCCGCTTAGCGCCTTCAACAGCGAATAGCGTGTATGCACCAAACATCTCAATATTTAATTTACTCCCTGCCACGATAAATTCTCGTGAAAGAAGTAGTATATTCCAATTAGGAAATGTAATTAGTTAGCACGTTATCTCTACTCCTCCGAGCAAACTATTGATTCCAAAAAGAGAACTTTTTTTTTTAAAAAAAAAGTAAATTTTATCAATCTTTTTTGTTTTGAGAGGTTGCCAGAAAGGCAAATGTTAGCTTAACTTGATGGTCTAATTTTTGTCATTTGGTCATTCATTATAGTTCGTCTTTGTCCTGTTTTAAAATTTCTTTCAGGGTAGCTTTTAGCCCCGATTAGCAACCGGGATTAACGTCGGTTTGACATGAACTCAGAGAGGAGGGAGCGCATTTTGTCTGAAGAACGCCAGTTCCTTCCTGATAAAGTTTGGGCCCGGGTACGAGGGAANTTACGTCAAGATTTCGGCGAATCTGTCTACAGAAGTTGGTTTAAGCCCCTAGTTTTGCACTCAATAGTTGGTTCCGAGGTTGAACTCAGTGCCCCAACAACATTTATGCAGGAGAGAATAGAGACGCAATATGCAGATCGCATAAAGTCTATATGGATGTTAGAAAGCAATGGTTCAATTGACAGTTTACGGATTAGTGTACTTAGTACCAATTCCGGAGAAGACTTAGAATACGGAAATATTCTGGATCTGGGAAAAGGTTCGCCCGCGATAGTTCATAAAAATATTAGAGAAGAGAATTCCTTCGAGGCATCCCTTGATTCGCGTTTCACCTTTGAGAATTTTGTTGTGGGAAAACCCAATGAATTGGCATACGCGGCAGCGCAGAGGGTTGCAGGTAGTGATGAGGTAAATTTCAACCCGCTATTTTTATATGGTGGTGTAGGGTTAGGAAAAACCCATTTAATGCATTCTATCGCCTGGGAAATAAGGCGACGTGACCCCTCTCGACGNGTTCTCTATTTATCGGCAGAGAAGTTTATGTACCAATTTATCCGCGCCTTAAGATTCAAGGATACTATGGCGTTTAAAGATCAGTTTAGATCCGTGGATGTTTTGATGATTGACGATGTCCAATTCATTGGAGGTAAAGACTCCACCCAAGAGGAGTTTTTTCACACTTTCAACGCTTTAGTTGATCAAAATAGACAGGTTGTAGTATCTGCTGATAAGTCTCCTAACGATTTGGAAGGCNTAGANGAACGTTTGCGTTCTAGACTTGGGTGGGGTTTGGTCGCTGATATCCATCCAACTACTTATGAGTTGCGCCTTGGTATTCTACAGTCAAAAGTAGATAAAACAGGNGTCCATGTTCCAGTGAAAGTACTAGAGTTTTTAGCGCATAAAATTACGTCAAATGTTCGAGAGCTTGAGGGTGCTATGAACCGTATTACTGCTCACGCTACATTGGTTGGCCGGGATATAACTTTGGAAACAACCCAAGAAGTTCTTCATGACCTTCTGCGCGCTTACGATAGGAGAATAACGGTTGAAGAAATTCAGCGGCAAGTTGCAAGTCATTACCAGGTTAGAATGGGCGACATGCACTCGGCGCGGAGGTCCAGGGCAGTCGCTAGGCCAAGACAAATAGCCATGTACCTTTCTAAGCAGTTAACGCAACACTCCTTGCCAGATATTGGGCGTCGCTTTGGGGGAAGAGACCATACGACGGTCCTGCATGCAGTAAAAAAGGTGGACGAACTCTGCGCTGTAGATGTTGGTTTTAGAGACGATGTTGAGTTTCTGAAAAGGATGTTGGAGACTTAGCATTTTTTTGGCGTTTATTTCCCTGAAACTGTGTTATAATTCGAGTCATTAAAGTTCTAATGCCATNACCTTGGCTAATTTTTTAATAAATTAACAATCGCCATTGTAAANTATGTGCGGGTAAAGAAAAATTAATGAAATTAATAATAGATAGATCTTCATTTCTTCGGCCGCTTGGCCACGTTCAAAGTGTTGTGGAACGGCGGAATACAATCCCTATACTAGCCAATGTTCTTCTCAAAGCGAGAAATGGCAAGGTTCAGTTAACGGCAACTGATATGGACATGGATATACTGGAAAGTATTGCTTGCAATATTTTGCAGGAAGGAAGTCTAACAGTACCAGCCCATACGCTCTATGATATTATTAGAAAGTTACCTGAGGGCGCTGAGGTAAGTCTTGAGACGGACTCCGAAAACAAACGGCTTCTTGTTTCAGCTGGGCGGTCNAAGTTTACACTGCCTTCACTTCCAGCGGATGAATTTCCCGCAATGAGTGAAGAGACGCTTCCATATTCTTTCTCGTTAGCCGTTGATGACGGAAGAGCTTTGATTGACAAAACCCGCTTTGCTATCTCGAATGAAGAAACGCGCTATTATCTAAACGGGATCTACTTTCACGCTTCGGAAACAAGTGACGTACCTATGTTAAGAGCAGTAGCCACTGATGGGCATAGGTTGGCACGTGTAGAAATACCTTTGCCCGAAGGNGCAAAAGATATGCCTAGTATCATTATTCCTAAAAAAGCGGTCGCTGAAATCAGGAAACTAATAGATGATTGGTCAGATGATATAGATGTTAGCCTATCTGATACAAAAATATGTTTCTCAATTGGCGATATAGTTTTATCTACCAAATTGATAGATGGTACTTTTCCAGACTATGAAAGAGTCATCCCATCGGGGAATGACAAAACTATGCATGTAGACTGCAAAGGTTTATCTGAAGCTGTAGATAGGGTAGCAACCATATCTACAGAAAAATCAAGAGCTATAAAACTTAATTTGACTGGCGGTAACCTTGTTTTGAGCGCAAGTAGTCCGGAAAGTGGAACGGCCACAGAGGAACTGGAAGTCAATTATGCTGGGGAAGAAATCGAGATAGGCTTCAATTCTCGTTACTTGTTGGATATATCTAATCAAATAGAAGGCGAAAATATAGAATTTTCNCTGGCAGACCCTGGTTCACCTACAATCGTGCGCGATCAGGATGATAATTCGGCCCTCTATGTCCTTATGCCAATGCGTGTTTGATTGGGGAGCTGATATCATATTTAACTTAATGTTGCTTTGGTCCACAAAGAATTATGGCTTTTGAATTGGGTCAACCTGAGCCAGGTTCAAACATAAAGCGACAAGTTGATGGCCCATTAATAAGAAAGCTGTCAATATCGAATTTTCGGAACTANGCCGAGGCCTCGTTAAAACCCTGCAGTCCGCTTGTCGTGTTATTGGGAAATAACGGTGCAGGAAAGACAAACCTTTTAGAGGCAATCTCTATGTTGTCACCGGGAAGGGGTTTAAGNAGAGCGCAGCTTGCTCAAATNGCCCGAGCAAAAACCCAGACGGCACTGACAGAAAATTCTTGTGAATCACCGGATCAATGGGCCGTGTCGGCAAAGATTGAGTCACATGGTTTTCAAACAAAAATTGGTACTGCATACGATCCAACCATCGCGGAGGAAAAAACTACAAAACGCCTTGTGAAGATTAACGGAAATGTTGTTAACTCGCAGACCGCACTCAATGATTATTTAACAATATCTTGGTTAACTCCGCAGATGGACAGACTGTTCGTTGATGGCAGTAGTCAAAGGAGAAGGTTTTTAGATAGACTGGTTTTTGCTTTCGATGCACTGCATTCCAAGCGTGTAAACCGTTACAATTATGCGCTTAGGGAACGGAGGAAACTTTTGAAATCTTGGAGCCAGGAAACTTCCTGGCTAGAGGCACTGGAAAATAGTTTGGCCGAGATGGGTGTAGCGATAGTTGTAACCAGACAGGATCTTATAAGACGTTTAAGTCCAATCATAGGAAAGAGCATGGGTTTATTTCCAGGCGCTATAATTTCAATAGAGGGTAAAATAGAGACTTGGCTCAAGGATCGTTCAGCTCTGGATGTAGAGCAAAAGTTTAAAGAAGAATTAAAACAGTCGAGACTGAATAGACTTTCTGATCCTAATGATATTCCCGGGCCTCATCGTAGTGAGTTTAACTGCCTGCATTCGGTAAATAAGATGGAAGCATCGTCATGTTCAACTGGGGAGCAAAAAGCCCTTCTGATTTCAATTATTCTTTCGCATGCAATTTTAAGAAAACAAGATTTTGGAAGCGCTCCTATTTTACTTCTTGATGAAATTGCTGCTCATTTGGATGAAATGAGAAGATCTTCTTTATTTGATCTGCTGCGGGACCTTGAAAGTCAGATATGGATGACTGGTACCGATAGTAGTTCCTTTTCGGCGATTTTAAGCAGAGGCGAGTTTTATGATATTTCTGAAGGAACAATTTTATAGTATAATCAACTTATCTGCACTCAGGGGATTTGTCCATCAATGTCCGAAATAGAAAATTCTCAATCGAATGATGAAAACGATTACGATGCCGACTCAATTCAAGTACTCCGAGGATTAGACGCCGTTCGCAAACGTCCAGGGATGTATATAGGGGATACAGATGATGGATCTGGTCTCCATCATATGATCTACGAAGTTGTCGACAATGCTATAGATGAGTCATTAGCGGGGCATTGCGACTTGGTAGAGGTAATTTTGAATGGAGATGGTTCTGCGACAATACGTGATAATGGACGAGGAATACCGGTCGATACTCATCAAGAAGAAGGTGTTTCCGCCGCGCAGGTTATAATGACACAACTGCATGCAGGGGGAAAATTTAATCAAAACTCGTATAAAATTTCTGGTGGCCTTCACGGTGTTGGGGTTTCTGTTGTTAACGCACTCTCCGAAATACTGGAATTGCGCATTTGGCGTGATGACAAAGAACATTCAATGCGTTTTTTCGATGGCGAGCCCGAGGCTGATTTGAAAGTGATAGGGGACGCAGTCGGTAAATCTGGCACGGAAATAACATTTAAGCCCTCTGCTTCAACCTTCACTAATACAAAGTTTGAGTTGTCCAGGTTAGAGCATAGATTACGCGAATTGGCTTTTTTGAACTCCGGGGTCCATATTCAGTTGAAAGACGATAGAGAGGTAGAACCAAAAGTAATTGACCTTCAATATGAAGGAGGGCTCACGGCATTTGTAAGTTACCTAGATAGATCCCACCAAGCACTGCACTTACCTTTTGTTCTCGTATCGGAACGAGAGGGTATAACCGTGGAGTTAGCTATGGAATGGACGGATAGCTATCATGAAACCATGCTATGTTTTACAAACAACATCCCTCAAAGAGATGGTGGCGCTCATTTAGCTGGTTTTAGGGCTGCTCTAACCCGTACCGTGAACGCTTATGCTTTAGAAAGCGGCATTTCTAAGAAAGAGAAAGCCCAACTTTCGGGAGAAGATGCGCGTGAGGGATTAACATGCGTTTTGTCTGTCAAGGTCCCGGATCCCAAATTTTCTTCACAGACTAAGGATAAATTGGTCTCCTCTGAGGTGAGACCTGCAGTTGAATCTGCTGTTTCAGATCGATTGCAGCAGTGGTTCGAGGAACACCCGGCTGACGCTAGAAAAGTTGTTTCAAAAGCTTATGAGGCAGCAGCAGCGCGTGAGGCTGCGCGTAAGGCGCGAGATTTAACGCGTCGAAAGGGAGTGTTGGATATTTCAAGTCTTCCCGGGAAACTAGCGGATTGTCAGGAGCGCGATCCGGCCCTAGCTGAACTCTTTCTTGTTGAGGGTGATTCTGCGGGCGGGTCAGCAAAACAGGGCAGGGTAAGAAAAACTCAAGCAATACTTCCGCTCAAGGGAAAAATATTAAATGTTGAGCGCGCGCGATTTGATAAAATGTTATCTAGCCAGGAAATTGGAACCATGATAGCTGCTCTTGGAACCAGTATTGGACCAGATGAGTTTGACCTCTCAAAGATACGATATCATAAAGTCATAATTATGACAGATGCGGACGTGGATGGATCTCATATAAGAACGTTGTTATTGACTTTCTTTTTTAGACAGATGCCAGAATTAATAGAGGCAGGATACTTATATATTGCGCAACCACCGCTTTATCGAGCAAAGCGAGGCCAATCCGAAACATACTTAAAAGATGACAAAGAACTAGATGATTATCTCACCCGGAATGGTGCAGAGGGCGCCACCCTTCATTTAGCTAATGGCAGTTCTTTAGCTGGAAACGATCTCGTGGTGGCAGTTGAAAAAGCAAGAGAGGCGAAGGTTATGATAGCTGCTTTAACCAGGCGTGTAGGATCACAGCTTGTGACAGAACAATGCGCTATAGCGGGCATTATGGGGCCACAGGGATTTGACCATGCTAAAGATGCTGCTCCCTATGTGGCTCAGAGACTAAATCAACTGTCTGGCCGCCTTAAACAAGGTTGGACTGGCAAATTTGACGAATCCAAACAAAATATAACCTTTGAACGGACGGTGCGCGGTGTAACCGAAGCTTATACTATAGACGCTCAGCTGATTAGAACTCCCGAGGCGCGCGAGTTGGATCGTATGGTTGGTGATCTCCAAGAAGCTTATGGAAAACCAGCAGTTTTAGAGACCAAAGATTCGCAAGATACGATAGACGGACCAACAAAATTAAGTGAATTGATACAGCAAATAGGTAAGAAAGGATTAGCGGTGAATCGATATAAGGGTTTGGGTGAAATGAATCCAGACCAGCTGTGGGAAACTACTTTGGACCCAAATCAAAGGACACTTCTTCAAGTGAAAGTTAATCATTCAGAAGAGGCAGCAGAAGTGTTTTCTACTTTAATGGGTGATGTTGTTGAGCCTAGAAGAGATTTCATTCAAGAAAATGCGCTTAAAGTAGCAAACTTAGATATTTAGACGAGCGAATTTCAATCAAAACCTTCGTTCCATGGGAAGTGCAGAATATTCTCGGCAATTATTAAGTTTCCGCCGATAAAATCTGGAAATTTTGCAAAAATAGATCCCCCTTTTAATGATTTTATAAGCGTTTGATTATCAGAAAAAAAGTCATTTGTTTTAGTAAGATTATTGGTAAGTAATGCATACCCCAATATCGATGGTGTATTAAAGCTACCTACATCAAGGGCTAATCTGTTCGACTCCTTTTGGGCGCAGACTACTATACTCTGTTGGCCAAGCTGNATTTGCCATGATTCATCAAAAATTCTTTTTGGACTTGATTGGTTTGTTAACCAGCAATAACGAGCAATCGTTTCCTCCGGATTATCTGTGCAAAGTATTATGGCATGAAGTCGATTTATTAAATTTTTATGAGGNAAATTAGACAAGGAGTTATTCGAGGTGGCTATTTCGATAAACTCAACGTTACCCTCTCGTATATTGTCTTTCTTTAATGCAAAGGCTTGATATTCAATTTTTTTTAAATTTCCCCCGGGTAGTAAAAACTGAANTTGCTGGGAGTCTATAGCAAGGGGGTGAAACCCGTGTAATGTTAATCGACCCTGCGTACCCTCAATATCGGGAGTTTTTAGTCCAAAACCAGAGATATTTGCAAAAACTAATTTTTCATCATACGAATTATTTGTTGCTTCAAAAGATATATAACCGCCATTTAAAGGAATTTGATGGCTATACGTATCTGTTCCATTTAATTTTTTTGTCGCCTCTAATATATGAAATCCAGCATTTTCCAGAAAGTCACGGACTTGGGTTAAATCTGATATCGNATGTGCAACATGCGCNAAAGCAACTCGATCATCTTCGTTTGATTGCAATGAAAGGTTCATTGCTCGTGCCTTTTTTTCTTTTCTTGATTTTCTGCGGCCTCATCTAGTGCCTCGTTTATTTCTTTAAAACTTAACGGTTTTAGAACTTTTTGAGGTCTACGATACGGTTCAGGAATGATAACTCGTGCAAGCTTAGTAATTAGAAAGATTATTGGATCAATGATATAGCGAAGTGGAACCCAAACCGGCCTTAAAAACTTATAGTAATGGGGACGTGTTTCCCCAGTAGCCAAAATAAATACAGCGACAATAACCCAGTAAGCACCATCCTCGTAACCGTTCCACCACCACCAAACCCATGTAAGCATGAGTACAGTAGATATTGTTCTGCATATTTTGGTCTCAATAGAGACAACTTTAGGTCCTTCAGGGTTTTCTGGGTCTGGAGTGGGTGCAAAAAATTCTGCCATTTTTCAGCTGCATCCTAACTTGGGGTGTATCGTNGATTGCACACATTTTCCCGTGATTGGTTCAGTTTAAAAAAAGTACGCTTCAAAAATCTATCAATTTACCTGCAGTTTTTTCAAATTTTCAATAGACCCTTTTATTAGTTTCTCGACTCAATTACAATGCAGAGATTATTTTAGGTTTCTATGGTGTTCTCGGGCATCCGTAGGAGTTTATTTAGTTCTGAATAGATCAATTAATAGTTTTTGGGGGATATGATGGCAGCAATTTTAAGTAACTTGCGAAATACTGTAATCGCAGGTCTAGTGCTCACAGTCATAATGGTAATAGTCGTATCGCAAACGCCCGGCGCTGATAAATTTGCAGTTGACCATGGTTATGCGACNTTTTTTCTTCGATGGCTGCACGTATTAAGCGGTGTNATGTGGATCGGTTTACTNTGGTATTTGAATTTTGTTCAAATNCCNAATATGCCCAATATACCAGATGATCAGAAGCCCGCGATTAGTAAGGTTATAGCGCCGGCTGTATTATTTTGGTTCAGGTGGGGAGCCATGGCAACTATTGTAACGGGGCTACTTTTAGCTTGGATGAATGGTTACTTGGTAGAAGCAATCCAATTAGGGCTATCGGATGGAGTTGTGAAACACACTGCAATTGGAATCGGAATGTGGCTTGGAGCAATAATGTGGTTTAACGTTTGGTTTGTAATTTGGCCAAACCAGAAGAGAGCTTTGGGGATTGTGGAAGCAGATGCCGATACAAAAGCTGCTTCTGCTCGAACAGCGATGTTATTTTCCAGAACTAACACNCTGCTATCCATTCCAATGTTATATGCGATGGTNGCAGCNCAAAACCTTTATTAAACCGCTTTAATTAAATCTGAATAATATGGAAACCGGTCGAAATGACCGGTTTCTTANTTTTGGGTCTATAAAATTTATTCTTTGTTAAATAAAATTGATTTTCTAAATAAAAACNTGGTGGTGATAAAATGTTAGAANTTGGAGATATCTGCCCAGNCTGGAATTTTCTAGGACCTTTTAATGAGCGCGTCACTATTTCCATGCCGCCAATAGCAGGTANATTTAGTATTTTAATTTTTTATCATNCTCAAAATAAGGTTTTAGAAACCATTTATACTAAAGTCTCGGATAACCGAGAATTACTCGACTCACTCGATGTAAGATTATTTTCTATTACTTCTCTGAATAAGCAAAGCCAACCNTTTATGCTNCCTGGTCTTGGTGCACAACCAAATTTTAATACTGGTNGNTTAGTANAAATTCCNGGAGAACAAAAGGCAGGTGCGATGAAATTNATGGATGATGGGGAGATAGCATTAAAACAAGTCGAAGCTTCCCCAGATAATTGCNCATTGCTNACATTGGAACCTAACCAACATATTTTTGACATNCAGAATATCGACGGTTCTAATAATGGTGAGCAGATAGAGCAAAAAATAGAGGTGTTATTTAATAAGATATGTAACCGTGCCAAGGAACATGAGGATTCTGCAACAAGTACTCACCCGCCAGTGCTTTTGGTACCGAATGTCTTCAGTCAATCAGACTGCCTTCATTTGATGAATATTTTTAAAACTCGAGGAAGTGATTTTGTCGAGCCAGGGCATATGCAACTAGGAAACCGGAAAACGGACTGCAAAATGAGAATTCCCGATCANGGTAGGCAAGATCGGGTAGATCACTGGGTTGTGGAAACTGAAACNCAGGANTTCATAAGCAATCGANTGAAGNATCGGCTATTCCCCGCAATAAAACAGGCNTTTAATTATGATATAACTCGGCACGAGCGTTATAGAATAGCAAGATANGAGGGAAAGCGCGGTGGGGAAAAGATAGGGCACCGAGATAACAACGAAGCTAGCGTAGCCCATAGGCGTTTTGCTGTTACCATAAACTTAAATACCGAATTCTACGAAGGAGCCGAACTAAAATTCCCGGAGTTTAGTTCAAAGTTGTACAAGCCAAAAACGGGATCAGCTATCGTTTTTTCCTGTTCTCTCTTGCATGAAGTCATAGAGATGAGAAACGGAAGNCGTTTCGCCCTTCTTGGTTTTTTATTTGGAGATGTTTAATAAATCCANCAAATTTATTTGGCGCGCCCGGGAAGACTCGAACTCCCAACCTCCTGATTCGTAGTCAGACGCTCTATCCAATTGAGCTACGGGCGCCAAAATTTATNCACTATTAACGTCTGATTGAACCGTAAGTCAAGCGAACCACGTAATGAAATAAATTCTTCAAAAAAAGGCTAAGTTCAAAACAACTTGTAGCAATTGCGTTGTTTATATAGTATTAAGCGNTTTGAAAGGTTTTGTTTGCTGTAATGAGCTTTGAAATACTTTTGCTGGTAGTAGGCGGAAATATATTAACAGTTACCGGCATGGTAGGTTCAAAACCAGGAAGATGCGAAACCAATATAGGAAACGTCAACAAATCATAGGGTGATGGCGTCCAATGAGCAGAGCAGGCACACTTGTTACATTGATTGGTTCGGCAGTTTTATTCGCTGGCTGTACTTTCGCAACAGACGCACTTTGGCCCTCCCTAACAGGGGGAGTGCCCCAGGCAACCAAAAAGCCTGTGCAAAAAATAGTCATAAATTCTTCGAGGTCCCAGAAAGCTGNCGTAGNTGGAAAGTCGAAGGGTTTATCCAATAAACCTCCAAAGCTAGGGGTGACAAATTTCAGNGTGAAGCCCGCCACGCCGGGCAGGAATACGGGAACGGTGGTAGGTAATAAAGTAGCTGCCTTAAGAGATGATCTGCGTCGCTTGCAGACGTCAGTTGAAAAGCAGAATAGGGACTTACAGGGCGCAAGGACTGTGGCCAATGCAAATTCACGGGGTTATCACGAGCGAGTAGCATCGATGCGCTCAAAACTGCAACTTGGCACTACACCTGGGAATCCTGTTTTAGTCAAAGAATGGAACTCAGCTCAAGCTCAACTAGAAAAAGTTAATAACGACCTCAGTGCTATGACNGCATTGTCGGGGAGAGTGGCTGCAGATGCCGCTTTGTCGGCGTACATANTAGACGCTACCAAGGCTGCATTTGGCCTTTCTGGTGCTATAGATGAAGATCACTCTCAACTAGCAGTTTTAGAGGATGATGTTAGTCAAACGGTTATTTTAATAGAACGCCTTTTGACAGAATTAAGTGACGATATAAGGCGTCAAACCAACTATGTAGCAAATGAACGTGGAGAACTTAATACACTAGCGCTAGCAGTCAAAAACGGAGAATTTTTTGGCCCGAGTTTAGCTACAACCTCTTACACTATGGGGTCGGCTAAGGCGGAGCCAGGCAAGTCACGTATCTCGAGTATAAGAAGACAACGGGATAGGCCGATTGTTGTGATAAGATTTGATCGCCCTAACGTTAATTATGAGCAGGCACTATACACTGCTGTAAATAGGGTTTTACAAAGGAAGCCTGACGCAACATTTAGTTTGATTGCAGTCAGTTCTGTGTCTGGTGGAGTCGCTAAGTCAGCCCTGAATAGTAACGAAACACGGAGAAACGCTCAGTCGGTGCTTCGCTCATTAGTCGACATGGGACTTCCTCCGAGTAGGGTCACTATGTCGGCNGAGACATCNGCAAGCAATCCAGGTAACGAAGTACATATTTATCTTCGATAACAAGATTTTCAAAAGAATTTATGAGTGTCTTTTGTAATCCCTCATATACAACTAAAAACATTCAGCTGTGGTTTGTAGCGTTAGCATGGATAAGCGGCTGCTTTATTACGTTTGACTTGTCAGCCTCAGATTCAGAGCAAGGCAAGGTAAGGGCGGTAATAGAGGCTCAAATAGATGCGATGGCGATGGATGACTGGCCCAAAGCCTATAGTTACGCGGCCCCNAGCATTAGAAAACGATTTGGCAGCCCCCAGTATTTTAGGACCATGGTCCTTCGTGGATATAAGATTGTTTATCGGCCGCGTATAGTTTCCTTCGANGGCAAAAAAGATTTTGGNGATACCCCCGGCTACGTCTTTCATATGGTTGGACTCGATGGGAAAGCTGCTAGGGTTGCTTATTTTATGGTCAATGATAGGGATGAGGGTTGGCGTATAGCGGGAGTTCAACTCTTCGCTATTAAGGGAAAAATCATCTGAAATAGATAAATCTAGATATATTCTTATTGACGAAAGCAGGAGAAAANTATGCAGGAATCCGCTTATACAAAGGGGTTCCCCGTAAGTTGGGAAGAACTTCACAGAACCGCCAAGGCTCTCGCCTGGCGTCTTTTAGAAAACAACAAATTTGAGGGTNTCATAGCCATAACGCGGGGTGGTTTGGTGCCGGCTGCAATTGTTGCACGTGAACTCGAGATAAGAGTTGTAGATACTCTNAGTNCGATTAGTTATCATGATAATTCTGCGGAAAAACTCGAAGAGAAGCAACGCGAGACTGTTCAGATTGTAAAAGCGCCAAGCCAGACGAANACAGGAAGAAACTGGCTTATAGTAGATGATTTGGTCGATACCGGAGAGACGGCTAAGGCAGTTAGAGCTCTTTTNCCCNAGGCCCATTTTGCCACAGTTTACGCAAAGCCTGCCGGAAGACCGCTAGTGGATACTTTTGTTACCGAAGTAAGCCAGGATACATGGATTTATTTTCCCTGGGACCTTGAACCGCGGCCTGTGGACCCCATTAGCTTCTCCAATCGTTAAATTGTTCCGATTTGCTTTGGGCTTTTTCTTAAGCGCGGATTGACTTATTGTACTTTAGCCGATATACACCCGGTTCATTGTTTTGAGGCAAATCTCGTATTTTGACGGAGTTTATCTGTGAAAAGAACATTTCAACCAAGTGTGCTTGTTCGTAAGAGACGTCATGGATTTAGGTCCCGTATGGCTACTGTCGGCGGTCGTCGCGTACTACGAGCCAGAAGAGCCAAAGGACGTGCTAAACTCTCAGCCTAATTGGGGAGTTTAATACCCACCTGCTATGCGATGCATTAATTCGAACCGTTTGGGACGAATACTTAAGCGCTCAGAATATCTTAGGNTAAAGCGCGAGGGAACCGCGGTTGCCAGGCCTGGTTTGGTTCTCCAAGCGGTTTCAGCTGCAGGCCATGGGAAAGTGCCATACCCGCGTGTAGGTTTTACTGTTAGTAAAAGAGTAGGTAACGCTGTAAAGAGGAATAGGGCACGCCGGAGNTTAAAATCCGTTGCAGCAGATATTTTGACAAGACACGGCCTTCCAACTTGGGATTATGTGTTTATAGGTAGGGTAACTACTTTGGAAAGGTCCTACGACTCACTTCTTGAAGATGCCAAAGCCGCACTCAGAACGATACATCAAGAAACTGAATAAGAGAGAANAAATTAAAATATGTTACAACTCCTCCGATATGCTCAGTTGATCTTAAGGCCTTTGCAGTACCTGTTGCTTTTGACGTTAAAATTTTTAATACAGGTCTACAGATTAACGTTTTCGTCTTTTTTAGGTAATGAATGCAGATATTTTCCAACGTGCTCTGAATATGCTCTCGAAGCTCTTAACAAACATGGTATCATTATGGGTTTATTTTTATCGATTAAGAGAGTTATAAAGTGTAACCCAATGGCTAGTTCAGGGGTTGATCCTGTGCCACCAAAAGCTTCTGACTGAAATAGGCGAACTTATCATGAGTGATCAAAAAAATATGTTAATAGCAATTGCTATCTCACTAGCCATCTTGTTGGGGTTCCAATTTTTTTATGAGTTTCCAAAATTGGAAAAGGAAAAAGAAAGNCAAGCGCAAATAGCTGCTCAGGAAAAATCGCAACTTCCTGCTCCCTCTAAAGGAGTAAACAACACTGATATTCAAGCACCAGGTGGGGGAGTTTCGGCACCTGGCGTTAAATCGGAAGTACTAACGGCTCAAAAACGGACAGAGGCATTGAATTCCGTACCTCGCATAGGCATTGATACCCCGACACTTGTTGGATCTATATCGCTTATAGGTGCTCGCCTCGATGACCTCGTTTTAAAACAATATGGTCAAAGTGTAGAGGAAAACTCAGGAAGAATTCATCTGCTTCATCCCTCAGGCGCACCGAAATCGTATTTTGCGCAATTTGGATGGGTGGGNGGCTCTGACAACCCAAAACTTCCGGGTCCTGCCACCGTCTGGTCCTCTGACAGAAAGCAGCTTAAACCAGGACAACCAGTTACATTGTCATGGGATAACAAAGCTGGTCTGAAATTTGANCGNACGTATTCTATNGACGAGGGATACATGGCTACCGTCACGCAGAAAGTNACTAACACGGGAGATAAGCCAACAGCGTTGTTTCCTTACGGGTTAATCGCAAGAGCGGGTACGCCTGATACTCTTGGATTTTANATTCTCCACGAGGGTCCTTTGGGAGTTTTTGATGGGACGCTTCGTGAATATGATTACGATGATATTCAAGANACCAGAAAAATAGAGGTGGTATCCAATGGGGGCTGGATTGGAATAACAGATAAGTACTGGCTCGCGGCACTGGTTCCCGATCAGGCCGAAAACTTTACGTACCGATTTGTTCATTCAATAGAAAATAAAGACGATAGATACCAGGTTGATTATATTGGCCAAAGTTCGAGTTTAGAACCGGGCTCCAGTATTGAGATAACTAATCGCCTTTTTGCGGGTGCGAAGGAAGTAAAACTTTTGGATAGTTATAGTGAGCAATTTGGAATTCAGAATTTCGATTTGGCCGTAGACTTCGGTTGGTTTTATTTCCTCACCAAGCCATTCTTCTATGCGATTTCCTGGTTAAACTCTTATTTAGGAAATTTTGGGCTAGCTATTCTTGCCTTCACAGTCCTTGTAAAGGCAGTTTTTTATCCGCTAGCTAATAAATCTTATCGCTCAATGGCTAAAATGCGTGATTTAACGCCAAAACTGATGACTCTCAGAGAACAGTATAGCGATGATAAAATGCGGTTAAATCAAGAAATGATGGCGATTTATAAAAAAGAGAAGGTTAATCCTGCATCAGGTTGTTTGCCAATTTTACTTCAAATCCCGGTATTTTTTGCGCTCTACAAGGTGTTATTCGTAAATATTGAAATGCGTCATGCACCATTTTATGGATGGATAAAGGATCTTTCAGTCGCNGACCCTACATCTATTTTTAATGCATTTGGTTTAATACCTTGGACACCGCCGGACTTCTTAATGATAGGTATCTGGCCAATCCTCATGGGACTAACCATGTGGCTTCAACAAAGATTAAATCCCCAACCAACGGATCCAGTTCAAGCTAAGGTTTTTATGTTCCTTCCGCTCTTCTTCACATTTTTATTGGGGACCTTCCCTGCAGGGTTAGTTATTTATTGGACATGGAATAACCTTCTATCCATAGCCCAACAACGCCTTATTATGTATAGGATGGGTGTAAAATAAAGGTTTNGTTTTATGGTTGAGGAGGANCCAAGTTCNTCCGAAAAGCCTANTTTCGAGAAATCCCAGATTGAACATGGGCGTCATTTATTTGCCCAGGAATGCCAATTTTTTCATGGGACGGANACTCTGAAAAATCTTCCTGAAGCCTCGCTCCCGGAAGTAGCTTTTGTTGGACGATCTAACGTAGGGAAATCAAGTCTTATTAATGCTTTAACAGGGCNAAAATCGCTGGCANGAACCTCAAATACNCCGGGACGGACGCAGCAATTAAATTTCTTTAACCTNGGCTTTAAAATGGTAATCGTAGACCTACCTGGCTACGGCTATGCGAGAGTTTCAAAAACACAGGTTGCGAGATGGACANAAACAATGAAATTATTTCTTCGTGGGCGCGCTCCGTTACGAAGAATTTGCNTGCTCATCGATGCAAGAAGAGGGTTAAAGGACCTCGATCGAGAGATGATGGATCTTATGGACANTTCAGCGGTTGTATACCAGCTTGTGTTAACTAAAGTAGACAAGACTAGCCAGGATGAGTTAAGGCATAATATAACCTTGACNGAGAAGGAGTTGAAAAAAAGACCTGCAGCATTCCCTATTTTAATTCAAACGAGTGCGCTTGGAAAAATAGGACTTGCTGAATTGCGAGCGAGTTTGGCTCAACTGGTCTTATAACTATTGCTTATCCTGCTGGCTGTAAGAACAAAATTGGAATTATTTAGTACGCCTGATAAACCGCCTGTATACGGGAGCCTTAACAATGAGCCGTTCAGACCTTGAATTANGAAGCGATTGGCTNTCAAAGGCAAGTATTTTAACCGATGCCCTGCCATTTATGCGTCGGTATGCCGATTCCAGAGTAGTTGTTAAATTTGGTGGGCACGCTATGGGCGATGACGGACTATTTAAGACATTTGCTTCAGATATGGTTCTGCTGCGTCAGGTTGGAACTAATCCTATAGTTGTTCATGGTGGAGGCCCTCAGATTGGGCTAATGCTTGAGAGGATGGCAATAAAAAGTGAGTTTATAGACGGCCTGCGCGTTACAGATAAGGCCACAGTTGAAATTGTTGAGATGGTTTTAGCGGGTTCAATAAATAAGTCTATCGTTGCTTCAATTAATGGATCTGGTGGAAAGGCTGTCGGTATTTCGGGAAAAGATGCAAATCTGCTTACTGTAAAGAAATTGATGCGCAAATCAATAGATCCCGATAGCAATATAGAAAAGGTAGTAGATCTAGGTTTTGTTGGTGAACCCAAAGCTGTCGATAGTAAATTGATAAATACTCTGATCGCCGANGGTTTTATCCCGGTTATAGCGCCAGTAGGNTACGGTGAAGATGGTGAAACGTACAACGTCAATGCAGATACGGCTGCNGGCGCTATAGCAGGTGCGACTGGTGCCCAAAGGATGTTAATGTTAACTGATGTTGAGGGTGTACTCGATAGGGATGGCAAATTGATACCGGAACTTACCATTGCTCAAGCAAATAAATTACAGAAGGATGGTGTTATTTCAGGCGGCATGATCCCTAAAGTTGAAACATGCATTGATGCAGTAAGAAAAGGTGCAGAGGCAGCGGTAATTCTTGATGGAAGAGTGCCCCATGCGGTGCTACTTGAATTGTTCACATCCCAGGGGCATGGNACGATTATTAGAGATAATTAATGTCTATTTANAGGCTTGGCGACGCTTTTTATTTCTTTTTCTTTGGTACATCAAAACGTCCGCCCGTTCTATGAGGTCGGAGGAGGTCTCGTCGCGGCTTCTGTCGAGGCTAACAATTCCAGCTGAAATTCCAAACGGCTTGCGCTGATCGACTGAAAATTCTCTAATGAAGTTTTTATTAAAAAGAAGTGGTTGAAGTAATTTTCTGGCCTGNGACTTATCAACATCGTTAAGCCANATCGCAAATTCATCTCCACCGAATCNGGAAACTAAGTCTCNGGGGCGCGCTAGCGTAGTCAGAAAATTGGCCAGTTTAATAAGGGCTTTGTCTCCTNCTTTATGCCCTTGTGNNTCATTAATAAGTTTAAAATTGTCGAAATCTATAAAAACTAGAACACCAGTGGTCATTTTCTTTGAGGTTTTCGCAAAGACCCTGTCTGTTAAGTATGTCTCGAAAGTCCCTCTATTTAGAAGNCCCGTNAGGTGGTCTGTGGTCGATAACCACTCCAGCCGCTCACGATTTGCTAAATGTTCTAGCTCAATTCCTATAAGTTCAGCCGATCGTTCAAATAGAAATAGATCATCGTCATTCCAGTTTCCACTGGCCCCCTTACCCCAAGAAACTAGAAGTCCATTCACTTCACGGTGATATTTTGTGACNTGTGCAATACATCTTAGGTTTCTGTGGTCAAAAATTAAACGATTGTTTATACCAACGTCTATCTTTTTAGATATTGGGGCTGGCATGACGCCAAATGTGGAAATTACTTCCCTTTTTATATTTTCTTTTAACCTAATTATCTGACAGCCATCTANGGCTAGACTNAAGGTTATTGCTTCNAATACGAGTTCTAGACCTTCCTTAGAGGCCTCAGTTTCTCTCACAGATTGCGTAATAAAGCTAATCACTCTTTCTCTATTTTGAGCCGCGGCAAGTTCAACATCTCTATATCGATCTAGGCTAACGTCTTTTCCAATTCCCCTTGTACCCCTCCAAAGTCCGTCCTTATCAAAAATAGGTTTTGTTGAAATTTGGAGTGTTACCGGGGCCCCANTTGCTTGCTTTATCACTAGTTCCGCGTCAGCCAGGGGTTTTTTTGATGTNAAATAACGCTTCGAACCTGGCGANGAACTTTTATGCAGTAATTTAGTGGCTTCTAGACCAACTAGTTGCGAGTTCTGGTACCCAAAACGTTTTTTCCCGGTTATATACGTAATGTTACCGTGTAAATCGGTTTCCCANGCAAAATCGGCTGCGAGATTTGTAAAATCTTTATATTTACTCATGGCAACATTTTAGTATCGAATGCGAGTTGTACAAATAAACAAAACCAAAAAATCTGTTTGAAAATAGATTATTAAAATAACCATAGGGTGCCATTGTTCAAAAAAAGAGGCAATAATAGGTATTATGACTATATCAAAAGAGACTATAAACACATGGATTTTTGACTTNGATAACACTTTGTACGATGTGGGGACAAATTTATTTGCNAAAGTTTCAAAACGTATGACGGGTTTCATTCAAAACAAATTTAAATTGGAGGAGAGTGCTGCTAAGGACNTACAAAGAGAAATGTTTCTGAAATACGGAACTACTATGCGTGGCCTGATGGTTGAGCATGGGATGGATCCAGAAGAGTTTCTACATTTTGTTCACGATATAGATGTAAGTGATCTTGAACCAGATCCGGTTCTAAAGAAATTATTGGAAGATTTGCCTGGACGAAGATTGATCTTTACTAACGGTTCAGTTCCACATGCTCAACGAATTACAGAACAACTAGGCATCGGACATCTCTTCGAAGGTATTTTCGATATTGTAGCAGCTAATTTTCTACCAAAGCCAGAACCGATCACCTACCAGGCTATGGTTGATGAGTTCGACGTTGTTACGACTGCTTCGGTGATGATCGACGATATGGCAAAGAACCTTATCCCTGCCTCAAATCTGGGAATAAGAACAGTCTGGCTTAAACATGATAAAGATTGGTCTTCTAAAGATTTTTCCTCAGAACATATTGATGAGGAAATAAGTGACCTGAAAAGTTGGCTGGCAACTGTTTGAGTATTTTGGCTTTAATATTGGTGTTCTTGCTTGACACTATTTCGTTTGAAAAGCATTTTTCATTTTTAACTCGTATTGACGACAGATAAAGGGATTTAAAAAATGGGTGAAGGCCAATTGGAGTCCATTATAGATAAAGCTTGGGAAGGTCGCGAATCGATTACAAGCGCAACTACTGGTGATATAAGAGATGCGGTAGAAGCTGCATTAGAAGCTATGGACTCAGGCAAGGAGCGTGTGGCCTCGCCTTTGGGCAAACACAAATGGAAGGTAAATCAATGGCTAAAGAAAGCTGTCCTTCTATCTTTTCGACTTAACGATATGGAAAAAATATCGGGTGGTCCTGGTGATAATCAAAGAG
>NZVJ01000040.1 GCA_002701455.1 Rhodospirillaceae bacterium | reverse complement strand
TAGGTTTTATATTTGTTGTACAGATTATAACTGGCTCATTATTTGAACTATTACTGACCCTCGGTTATTCGACAGAAATAATTTATCGAATTCTATTTCTCGTAGTTGCTATATTTCTTTTTTTTGGCTGTATTGCCTATTCATTTAGTCGGGATGTTCCTCCAGACGCGATGGACAGTAAAAGCAAAGTTTAATTTTTTTTCAAAATTAAGTTGCGCAATTTTTTTAAGTTGATAGCACCTGGTATTATTTCGTTATTTACTACTAGTGCTGGAGTGCCTCTTATCGAAAGTTTTTGTCCTAGCTCTCGTGTGGTGTTGAGAAAACTAAAAATCTCCGGGTCAGCCATATCAGCTTTTAACTTGTCAATATTCAAACCTACTTCTCCCGCAATTTTGAATATAGCGCGTTCTGAGAGGCGTCCATTCATTAACATTAGCGATTGATGAAAATTCTTATATTTGCCTTGTCTCCGTGAAGCGAGTGAAGCCTGGGCGGCTGTGACAGAAACTGGCCCTAAAATTGGATATTCTTTCAATATGACTTTTAAATCCGGATGATCTTCGGTTGCTCTTAGAAGAACTCTCAGCATCTTCTTGCAATACCCACATTGATAATCAAAAAATTCTACGATACTAATGGTTCCTTTTGGATTACCCAGTATCATATCTTCTGGTCCAGAAAATAGGATGTCGCGATTCTGGTTAACTTGTTTTTTTTGTTCTTTTGCGATGCTCTCTTTTTCTTGATCTTGTATTTTTTCTAATGCTTTTAGAACAATTTCAGGATTATCGCTGATATATTTTTCAATCAAATTGAAAATCTGTTTGGTTTGAAATTGGGAAAAAGGTGCTTCCNCNTCGGCCAGTGCATCAGTTTTATTGAGTAAGTTAATGAATAAGCTCGAAATTAAGAGGGGACAAAATACAAGAATTACCGAATATATTTTTGGGAATGTTTTATTCCAATACTTGTGGGTCCTAATTATCATATTTGAGTTCCAAAATAATCTATTNAAAATTTCTAGCTTGTTTCACATAATTTATTATGTCTAATGCTCTCTGATAGGCNAANATATCTCTTTTTAGATTTTTCTTTGCATAAAGCGCATTTTTTAGTGCNNGGGTGAAATTTTTTCGCAGAAGCGCCTCCTCGGCTAATGATAGTTGAGCTAAAGCAATCTTGCCATTGCGACCTTGAGCCACNGCCAACTGTTTCCAGGTCGGTGGAGAGTCGGGGGTCATTCGAATAGCCTCTTCCAGATGTTTGAGGGCAGAGCTATTAGAATTGGGTGTATCTAATAACAATTCAGCTTTTGCTAGCTGTCTGAGTATTATAGGGTTACCGGAGTACAAATACGCTTTTTCAAAAGCATCACATGCCATCCCCCTTTTATTACTTTCCAACAAAACTTGGCCTTTGAGTTCCCAAAAGTAAGGATTTTTCGGCTCTAATNGTATTAATTGGTCGAGTGCTTTAATGGCCTCCACTAAATCNGCTTTTTTATACAATGCTATCGCTCGAGCATATTGTGCTGTAATAGTCGAGTCGGATTTTGGATAGTTTCGGAAAGTTTCCTTGGGCGTTTGTATAAACCCAATTAGTTTTGCAAGAATCCGAGCATGGCGATCCCTTTTCCTGGGTAATAAACTAGAGTTTAAATTTTGATATAGGTTGAGTTGGTTTTTCACAAAATTTATACGATCATGTGTATGGGGATGAGTGGTCGCATACTGGGATCGGCGACTTACCACCAGTGATTCTTCTTTTTCCAAGATTTTCAGGAACTCCAGCATCCCAAGTGGAGATGTATTGGTAGCAATAAGGTAATTTACAGCCGCTTGATCAGCAGCATTTTCTTGGCTCCTGCTGAATTTCAATAATGAAGCCATGCTTGCATTTTGAGTTCCATAGGCTAATGCTGTCGCCACTTCTCCGGNTTNAGTAGTGGCGGCAGCTAATGAACCTAAGACGAGACCAAGAGCAGATATTTTTTGGCTGTCTTGTATTGCCTCTCTTCTGCGAATTAGGTGCCCTGCTGCTATATGCCCTATTTCATGTGCCAGCACGCCTAATAGTTGAGAGGGGGTTTTTGTTTTCATTATAAGACCTGTATGAATAAATAGTTTCATACCGGGAGTTACGAAAGCTCCAATAGAAGCATCCTTAATAATGAATATTTTTAACGTTTCAGGAGGGATGCCTGCCTTAATAAGGATAGGTCGCGCAAGATCTTTCAAATAAGTCTTAAGTTCTGCGTCTATTATAAAATATTTGGTTTTACTTTTAGCTATAGCAGTAAAGGTGAGAAAAATAATAAAAGCTAGAGCCAAAAAAAGAATGAATATATGATTGATTGCTTTGCGATTAATGCGAATATCCATAAATGAGTTTGTACAACGTATTAATACTCTCGACAATATGATCCTAGGTTCCTTCCTATAATAAGAAAACTCAATAATCTTATTGAAATTCATCTGGTTGACGAATTGCTTAGTTTTGAAGTAAAGACCTGCTTATGGTTTATTAGGGGTTGAGACGATGNTTCTGAAAGTTGCAGATCGAGGAAATCTTCCGCCATTTATTGTTATGGATGTTATGAAATCCTCTGCTGAGAGAGAGGCGACCGGTGCCGATGTTCTTCATCTGGAAGTTGGTCAACCATCAACCTTCGCTCCAAAAAAAGTATTGGAGGCTGCAAAACAAGCTATTAGCAACGACAATTTGGGCTATACGGTTGCTTTTGGTTTGCCCGAATTGAGGGTAAGAATAGCCCATCATTACAAGCTATGGTATGGTGTAGACATCCCAATAGAGAGAGTAGCTGTGACCAANGGATCGTCAGCGGCTTTTATACTTAGCTTTATGGCCTCTTTTAATCCGGGGGATAGAGTAGCGATGGTGGCTCCTGGCTACCCCGCTTATCGCAATATACTAAGTGCACTTGCCATAGAGACNATAGAGTTACAATCAAATCTTGAACATCGATTTCAGCCCACGGTGTCACTTTTAAGAGAAATTAAAGGTGATATAGATGGTCTAATTATAGCTAGTCCCTCTAACCCAACCGGAACGATGGTCGATAAACCGTTAATGAAAGAATTAGCAGATTATTGTGAGACTGAGGGCATACGCCTTATTTCCGATGAAATATATCATGGAATTACTTACGGGGTACCATCAGTGTCATCACTTGAAGTACACCCGCAAAGCTTAGTAATTAATAGCTTCTCGAAATATTTTTCCATGACTGGATGGCGTTTAGGTTGGATGATTGTTCCCGATGACCTAATAAGACCGATCGAATGTTTAGCGCAGAACTTCTTTATATCTGCTCCAACTCACTCTCAGCTTGCTGCGATCGCTGCCTTTGATTCATATGAAGACGTTGAAAAAAATGTGGAACGTTATGCAAGGAATAGATCAATCTTAATGAATGAGCTTCCAACTGCCGGTATCTCTAATATTGCGCCACCAGATGGTGCTTTTTATATTTATGCAGACATTTCAAACTTGACAGATTCAAGTGAAAAATTTTGTAAAGATATGCTTCGTGATATAGGAGTAGCCTGTACCCCTGGCCTTGATTTCGATCCCTTGCGAGGTGATTTTACCGTCAGGCTATCATTCGCTGGCAGCGATTCAGATATAAGGGAGGCCTGTAAGAGGTTGAAAAACTGGCTTAGATAAGCCTCCAAAGCTTAAAAAAAGAGTTTGTCTTTATTCCGTGTCTCTACTCCACCAACCCTGGCGTGGGCTTGCTTTAGAGGAACTTTTTGTAGTTTCTTTCTCAATCGTACCATCTTGATTTTTAATCCGAACCACTTTGCTGCTTTTAGGCTTCGCCTTCGCTGGCTTCTCAACTTTCTTGAGTGTCTGTTCGTCGGCCGCAGGTTCTTTGTCGCGTGTTTTTGGAGTTTTTTGTTTGGGGGCAGCAGCCTTAACTCTCGAGCGTCTTTTCTTCGGTGGCTTTGCTTTTCCTGTCTCAGTATTAATTTCAGTATCGGGATGTTGGCTAGCCTTAGGAATACTATCGTTCATAGTTTCAGAAACAAAACTCTCATCACCTTTATATATTTGATTATCTCCTGATGGTACAGAGGTTCCATGTTTGTTCAGGTTATGTGAACCTTCATCAATATCCTTTTTTGTCCTTCGCTTTCCACCACGCTTTCCTCTGCGTTTTTTCTTTTTTGAGGTGTCGTTATCATCGGAGCCTTGATCTTCTTCTGAATAGCTTGGCTGTTTGTTCTTAACGCTTTGTGTATCGTTAACATCGCGGGTCGCAGTTTTAGGTGGTTGGTTGTTGTGCCTCCTGCGGGTCCTATTATTATTCGAGCGTTTGCCTGTCGACGAAGAATCTTTTTTATTACTAGGGCTATCTTGCTCTGTTTTGGTTTCTTCCGAGAGTTCTACAATTTCTTTAAGCTGTTTATCCTTCGCTTTATTTGCAGTCCTCTCTATTCTATGTTCTGGCAGAATAAGCTTGTCATCGGGGTTAAGAAGAATCTTAAATTCATATCGTTCCTCCATTTCATTTAAGACATCTCGTTTGCGATTTAAAAGATAGAAACCGATTTCAGTAGGAACGAATACTGTGACTTGGGCAGCTTGTTGACTTATACCTTCTTCTTCGAGATTTCTTAAAACTTGTAAGGCAGCTGATTCTATAGATCTTTGAACCCCGCTGCCGGCGCAGTGTGGACATTGCTGAGTACTTGCTTCCATCACGCTGGGCCTTAACCGTTGTCGCGAAAGTTCCATTAAGCCGAACTGGCTAATACGGCTCATTTGAATTCTAGCTCTATCAGACTTTACAACGTCACGCATTTTCCTCTCTATAGCGTGTTGGTTCTTATTCTCATACATATCGATAAAGTCGATAACAACTAAACCAGCTAAATCCCGAAGCCTCAATTGTCTTGCTATCTCCTCAGCGGCTTCCAAATTTGTCTTAAGGGCGGTTTCTTCTATGTTGCGCTCTTTCGTCGATCGTCCTGAGTTTACATCTACAGCAACTAATGCCTCTGTTTGATTTAAAACAATATAGCCTCCAGATCTCAGTTGAACCGTCGGCTCGTAAAGATAATCTAGTTGCGTTTCTATTTTGAACTTGTTGAAAATTGGAACCCCGCCGGATGAGAACCGTTGGACGCGTTTCGCATGACTGGGCATGAGTGTTTTCATAAATGATTTGGCGAGTTTGTAACCTTCCTCACCCTCAATGAGAATTTCATCTATGTCACGAGTGTAAAGGTCTCTTATAGATCTTTTTATGAGATTAGCTTCTTCATGAACCAGATAGGGAGCAGTAGAAACTAACGTTGATTCGCGGATCTGATCCCATAGCCTTATTAGATATTCGTAGTCCCTTTTAATTTCTGTCTTTGTACGTTCACTACCGGCTGTTCTCACTATTGCGGCCATTCCGTCTGGTAAATTGAGTCCTTCAACAACGTTTTTTAATCGTTTTCTATCTAGCGGACTTATGATTTTCCGGCTTACTCCTCCACCTCTGGGTGTATTGGGCATAAGGACACAGTAACGTCCAGCTAAAGACAAATAAGTCGTCAGCGCAGCTCCTTTGTTACCACGTTCTTCTTTAACTACTTGTATTAGCATGATTTGTCGGCGGGCTATAACTTCCTGAATTTTATATCGTTTTGGCTTTCTTGTTACGGGCCCATTAGTATTCTCCCGGCCAGACGTTGATGCATCGACGTTTGTCGCCAAGAGCCCGTTCGAAACGTCTTCGGTTTTGCTTATGGCATCTCCGGTTTCGTCTGTGGCGTCTTCATTTTCACGAAAACTCTCAGATGAGTTGTTTTCGCTAGAGGTTGTTGCTTGATCCAAATTATTTTCTTCTTGAGAAGATTGGGTGTCCTCGTCGTCACCGGATTCATTCAACTCTGATGGCAGTGAGCTTTCTAAGTCTTTAGCCTGCTCTGCCAATAAAGCTTCTCGATCCTCCATAGGAATCCGGTAATAATCTGGGTGTATCTCATTGAATGCCAAAAACCCATGCCTGTTTCCACCATATTCTATGAATGCAGCTTGGAGTGAGGGCTCAACACGTGTCACTTGTGCTAGATAAATATTACCTTTTAGAGGGCGGCGTTTGGAAACCTCAAAATCAAAATCTTCAACACGGTTTCCACCCGTTAACACCACCCTCGTTTCTTCGCTCTGTGTAGCGTCTATAAGCATACGCTTTGTCATCTAAATTGTGCTCCCGTATCACCAAGAACAAGCTTTGATCGACAAATTTCCACAGAAGTTTTAGTCGTGAGACCATTTTAGAACACCAATCATCTAAATTTTGTCTTGGTAAAATTGCTGTAAATGTTAAAGGNGATAACAGTACATAATCACCGTTCCTCCTTACTAATGTAACGCGGCAGCCATCAAAAAAAATTCGAATCGTAGACCAAACTTTCCTGTCGTCGTGTTTGCCGGCAGCTGTGCCCATTGGAAAAGTTGCTTCTTTATACGTCTGGATAGCGCGCATTACTATTAACTAAATCCTTACTTCTTTAATGCAGAGAGGTCATTCAATCTGCTTTTTAGTTCTGTATCATTTACTAAAGACTACAGTACATTAAAAAAACATCCTTGATAATAATACTTATTTAGTTGCGTTGGAACAATATTAATTAGAAAAAACTTTTGGCGTGATTTTCGGGGGTATTTTTTTCTTACTGTGATCACTAACTTGGCTTTTCTGATGAGGATTAAAATTGTTTTCAGCACATGACTCCCTTAAACTAAGGTCTCGTCTCACGAAGGGTCTGTTGATATTGTGCTAAAAATCCGGAACAATTTTACCAGTCTGTTTCTTTTTTTTACCATATTTTCGGTATTAGTAAGCACGGTACCATCGATTGCCAGCAAGAGTTGTTTTGCACAATCTTCAGAAAAAAAAGTTATATCGACGATTAAGAATCTTCGGTTGGGTGCGCACGACGCCAAGACGAGGATTGTTATGGATATCCAAGGCTCTATCTCTTACAAATATTTCTTCCTGGCGGATCCCTACAGGCTAGTTCTAGATATGCTGGAAGTTGATTTCCGACTAAATCCAATATTGCAAAAACCTATAGGTGGTGTATTGGGCTATAGATTTGGACTGCTTGAACCTGGAATATCTCGTGTAGTCATTGACTTATCAAAACCATTTCTTGTTGAAAAAGCTTTCATCATCAAGCCTGGCATCAAACCGGAGAGTCGTTTGGTTCTCGACCTAGTACGCACAACAAGAACTAATTTTTTGTCGAACGTAAAAAAATCAAGAATTCAAAAAGAAATTGAACTTAAGAACCTGATTTTAGCTAAACCAAAAGCAGCATCAGGACAAAAATCCAAAATTAAATCAGTTCAGAATAAAACATCAAAATCAAAAATTATTGTTTTAGATCCGGGGCACGGTGGTGTAGACCCAGGCGCGATTGGTCGCCGAGGCACGTATGAAAAAAAGATTGTTTTGATGGCGGCAAAAACTATAAAAAAAATATTGGTTCAAACCGGTCGCTATGAAGTGGTTATGACACGGAAATCGGATCAGTTTATAGCTTTGAGGAAAAGAGTGGCAATTGCTCGTCGCGCACAAGCAGATTTATTCATATCATTACATGCGGACTCTATCAAAAATGGTGCAGTTCGTGGCGCGACGGTTTATACATTATCTGAAAATGCATCAGATAAGGAGGCCGCTCAATTAGCGGAGCGCGAGAATAAAGCAGACCTTATTTCTGGGATTGATCTAAATGCGGAGTCACAAGAAGTTACAGACATTTTGATTGATTTGATTCAGCGCGAAACAATGAATCAGTCAGCAGTTTTTGCTGGAGCCGTCGTACAAGAACTTACCAGAAAGATTAAGACACACCGAAGACCACATAAATTTGCTGGTTTTGCGGTCTTAAAGGCACTTGATATTCCGTCTATACTGCTGGAAATGGGATACTTATCAAATATTGCAGACGAGAATCTTTTAAACACTGAATCATTTCAAGAAAAACTAGCTTTTGCACTTTTACAAGGACTCGATCAGTATTTTTTTAAGGGACAATCTTTCAGGAATTAGCTAGTTAAGTTATTAGTACTTCAATTTATGATTGAATTTTTGGATAAAGTTTTACATCTCAATTTATTTGTAAATTACACGATTTTGGTGCCACTCCATAATAAAGGTTTTTAATGCGCTGGGTAATATATGGCTTTTCAGTTTTTTTACTTCTAGGTTCAATGACCGCGGGTGCTATAGCTTTTTTGCTTTATAAATACGGAAAAGGTCTACCAGAATATGGTCAATTAGCGGATTATAGGCCACCTGTAGTGACAAGGGTACATGGTGGCGATGGCAGGCTGATAGCAGAGTATGCAAAAGAACGAAGAGTTTTCGTTCCTGTAAACGCAATGCCAAAACTTTTAATAAAGGCTTTTCTATCATCTGAGGATAAAAACTTCTATGCCCATAGTGGGATAGATATCTATAGTCTGGTCAATGCCGCTGTTAGTAATCTTCTAAATTTCTACAATAACAAACGCCCCAGAGGGGCTTCCACAATTACACAACAAGTTGCAAAAAACTTTCTCTTAACTAATGAGCTTTCGCTAGAACGTAAAATTAAGGAGGCTATACTTGCATTCAGAATTGAAAAAGCCTTTTCTAAAAACAGAATTCTAGAATTATACCTCAATGAAATTTATCTGGGCATGGGATCTTATGGTGTTGCAGCTGCAGCGCTTAACTATTTTGACAAATCGCTGGACGAGCTCACAGTCCCCGAAGTTGCGTATCTAGCCGCTCTTCCGAAGGCGCCAAATAATTATCATCCTTTTCGAAAAAGAGGCGCAGCTATCGCGCGGCGCAACTGGGTTATTAAACAGATGCACAAAAATGGGTTTATTTCTGAAAGGACTATGACCGAAGCACAGTCGAGTGAACTAGTAATCATACCTAAATCAGAGACCGAATTTGTAGATGCGAAATATTTTGTTGAGGATGTAAGAAGAGAACTTGTTGCCAGATTTGGAAGTAATAAACTTTATGGTGGCGGGTTATCTGTTAGGACCTCTGTTGACCCTCTTATGCAAAAACTTGCCGACCAAGCACTACAATACGGCCTCAGCACTTATGATAAACGGCATGGTTGGCGCAGACCATTAGATACAATAGACCTTGGACCAGATTGGGATAAAAAATTAGCTGAAGTAAAAAAACCGTTGGGTATTCTGCCAGGCTGGAAGATTGCTGTCGTCTTGAATATCACTATCGATAGCGCAAAACTTGGCTTTGAAAATGGTGAAATAGGTTTCATAGAAAATAAGGATATTGGGTGGGGTCACGCGTGGCGACAAAACCAAAAAATAGGTCGTCGTTTGAAGCAATTAAAGGATTTCGTATCTGAGGGCAGTGTTGTTTTAGTTGAAATTGTTGATAAACAGAATAATTTGTACAAATTGCGTCAGGTGCCTCAGGTAAATGGAGCGCTGGTGGTGCTTGATCCTCATACCGGTCGCGTACTTGCTATGGCTGGTGGTTGGAATTTTGAATCTTCAGAATTCAATAGAGCAACTCAGGCATTTAGACAGCCTGGATCTGCTTTTAAGCCGTTTGTTTACCTTGCGGCACTTGATCGGGGTTATAGCCCTGCTACGAGAATTCTTGATGCGCCATTCGTAATTGATCAAGGTCCCGGCTTGGGAAAATGGAAGCCTGCGAACTATACAAAAAAGTTCTATGGCCCTAGTGCCATGAGAATTGGGATTGAGAAATCACGCAATCTGATGACGGTAAGGCTAGCTCGAACCATAGGTATGAAGGCAGTTTCAAAATATGCTAACAAGTTTGATATTATGCCTAACATGCCGGAACAGCTTTCAATGTCTCTAGGAGCTGGCGAAACAACCCTTATCAAACTTACGGCTGCTTACGCAATGCTGGTCAATGGTGGAAAAAGAATAAAACCAACTTTTATTGATCGTATACAAGACAGGAACGGCGAAACGATTTTTAGACAAGATCAACGTATTTGTTCAGCATGCAATGCCAAATTTCAGGCTAGATCACTTGTACCTCAAGTGCCGGATTTACGGGAGCAAGTAGTAAGTCCAACATCAGCTTATCAAATGGTAAGAATGCTCGAGGGAGTCGTTAAACGTGGAACAGGACGAAGAATAGCAAAAATAGGGAAACCTCTTGCTGGAAAAACTGGCACAACAAACAGTAACTTTGATACTTGGTTTATTGGGTTTACCCCAGACCTAGCTGTGGGCGTTTATGTGGGGTTTGACAAACCTCGCACTCTTGGACGCAGCGATACCGGCTCAAATGTTGCAGCTCCAATTTTCAAAAAGTTTATGGAAAAAGCTTTACGTGATGTCCCTGTGACGCCTTTTCGAGCCCCACCTGGAATTTTGCATGTGAGAATAGATCCGGCTACAGGTAATCTAGCAACAAAAAGAAGTCCTGCGATAATAACAGAGGTCTTTAAAGCAGGAAATGAACCAAAAGGCGTTAGCAGGGTTTTAGACGGGGGTTACACAGGGGGATGGAACAGTGGCAATACTGTACCGCCAAAATTGAAATCGTCTCCATCCAGGGGTGGCCAGGGTATTTATTAACCAGTATATTTGTTTTTTAATTCATAAAGTTGTGGAACGAGTTATGCGAGCGGAATTGACGTCTTTAGCCGAAGATATAAAAGCATCAATTGAATTGCTTCGGAGGCATCTTTGACTGGGATAATGCGATTTTACGGCTCGACGAATTGGACGCAATAACGTCGGACCCGAGTCTCTGGGAAAAGCCTGAAAGTGCGCAAACGTTAATGCGTGAGAGAAACTCGCTTGAAAAAAAGTTGGCCGACCTCAAAGCATTTTCGACTCAACTCGATGATATTATTTTGTTGATTGAAATGGGTGAGGATGAGGGCGACACCGAAACCATATCGGAGCAGGAGGATGCTTTAAAACATCTTTCAATGGAAGTTAATAAGCAACAGTTGGTGACGCTTTTGTCTGGCGAAGCAGATACGAATGATTGTTTTCTAGAAATACATGCGGGTGCAGGGGGAACAGAAGCCCAGGATTGGGCGGAGATGCTATTGCGTATGTATGTTCGTTGGTGCGATCAACGTAACTTTTCAGTAGAGTATATGGAGGAAAGTACAGGTGAGGAAGCTGGTCTAAAATCAGTTACTATCAAAATTTTGGGCGAAAATGCCTATGGGTGGCTGAAGACCGAGAGTGGTGTTCACCGTTTAGTAAGAATATCACCTTTTGATAGTTCAGCGCGTCGACATACGAGCTTTAGCTCAGCATGGGTGTATCCAGTGATTGACAACTCAATTAGCATAGAAGTTGAAGAAAAAGATTTAAGGATTGACACCTACAGAGCATCAGGTGCCGGAGGACAGCATGTTAACAAAACTAATTCAGCAATAAGAATCACGCATATTCCAACCGGTGTAGTAGTTCAGTGTCAAAATGATAGAAGCCAGCATCGGAACAAAGCAACGGCGATGGACATGCTTCGCGCCCGATTATATGAACAGGAGTTGCGGCGGCGTGAAGAAAAAGCTAGCGAGATTGAAGCAGGTAAGACGGAAATAGGATGGGGCCATCAAATACGATCTTATGTTTTGCAGCCGTACCAATTGATAAAAGATCTGCGCACAGGGGAAGAAACTTCAGACACACAGGCTGTTTTGGATGGAGATATTGATCGCTTTTTGGAAGCCTCTTTGGCTAATAAACTGGGTCTTGAGGGGAAATGAGGCAAGCGTGTTCTAAGGATCATTTTGAATCGCTTGATATTCAAAAAAAAAAATGATTTTGTGTAAGAAGGTGGGGCAGTATTAATCCGTCATTCTGTTCTAGGGCGCTACCATTTGGATAATTGTTATGGGTTCTTATAAAGAAATATATCAACGTGCTTCAGAAAACCCGCAAGAATTTTGGGCTCAAGCCGCAGAGGATTTAATATGGCAGAAGAAGTGGCAAAAGGTTTTGGATGAAAAGAATTCTCCGTTTAATACGTGGTTCGCTGGCGGCAAAATCAATACCTGTTACAATGCTTTAGACAGGCACGTAGAAGCGGGGAGTTCTGACAGGGTAGCTCTAATCTACGATAGTCCGCTTGCAGCAACTAAAGAGAAAATAACTTATTTGGAATTGAGGGACCGAGTTGCGGCCTTTTCTGGTGTTTTAAAGAAATATGGAGTGGAGTATGGCGATAGGGTTGTAATCTATATGCCTATGATACCAGAAACTGTAGTTGCCATGCTAGCTTGCTCGCGGATTGGAGCAATACACTCAGTCGTCTTTGGAGGATTTGCTTCAAACGAGTTAGCAAAGCGTATAGATGATGCTAAACCAAAGTTAATCGTGTCAGCCTCCTGCGGGTTAGAGCCTGGTAAGGTGATAGAGTATAAGCCATTATTGGATGGTGCCATTAGTTTATCAAAGAATAAACCGGATTCCTGTATTATATTTCAAAGGGTTATGCATCAGGCTGAATTAAATGAGAAAAGGGACATTGACTGGCACGACGCGCACAATAAGGTGACACCTGCCGATTGTGTTGAAGTGGAAGCAACCGATCCTGTCTATATACTATATACCTCCGGGACTACGGGTGTTCCCAAGGGTGTTGTGCGCCCGACAGCTGGCCACCTTGTTTCTTTAAAATGGTCAATGAAAAATATTTACGGTGTCGACCCTGGTGAAGTTTACTGGGCAGCGTCGGATGTTGGATGGGTGGTGGGACACTCATATATTGTATATGCTCCACTTTTTCATGGTTGCACCACTGTCTTATATGAGGGCAAGCCTGTAGGTACTCCTGATGCGGGTGCTTTCTGGAGAGTTATTTCTGAGCATCAGGTGGCTTGTATGTTCACTGCGCCCACCGCGATCCGTGCTATTAAGAAAGAGGATCCAGATGGCAAATTAATTCGAGAATTTAAATTAGATTGTCTTAAGTCACAATTTTTGGCTGGGGAGAGGTGCGATCCGGATACTCTTGAATGGACTGAAAAAATGCTAAAGGTGCCAGTTGTCGATCACTGGTGGCAAACGGAAACAGGATGGCCTATAGCTTCCAATTGCCTTGGGATAGAGCTCTTGGACATCAAGCCAGGCTCGCCTACTTGCGCCGTGCCGGGCTGGAAAATTGATGTGCTCGACGAATCTTGCAAGCCAGTTCCTCCTGGAGAAATAGGTGCAATTTCACTAAAGTTGCCGTTGCCACCAGGGTCTCTTCCAACACTTTGGCAAAATGACAAACGCTTTGTGGATAGTTATTTAACAAAGTATCCAGGTTATTACGAAACAGGGGACGCTGGTATTATAGATCAAGATGGCTATCTGCACGTTTTATCCAGAACTGACGATATAATAAATGTTGCCGGTCACCGCCTTTCTACGGGAGGTATGGAGCAAGTGCTCGCAGAACACCAAGATGTAGCCGAGTGCGCTGTCTTAGGTGTTAGCGATCAACTAAAGGGGCAAGTCCCGTTAGGCCTTTTAGTTTTAAAAGACGGTGTTAATACGGAGCACAAGCAAATTATAGAAGACGTAATAAGGATGGTACGAGCTGAAATTGGCCCCGTTGCGGCCTTCAAAGTCGCCTTGATTGTAAAGAGATTACCTAAAACCAGATCAGGCAAAATACTAAGGGGAATCATTCAAAAAATTGCTGACTCAGCAGACTATGATATTCCTGCGACCATCGATGATCCTCTTATTTTGATGGAAATAAAAGAATCACTCCAAAAAATAGGCTACGCCACATAAGTAACTATTAAGACTTAAAATATGCATTATTGGATTGCAATTATCGAAAAATAGGGTAGCTTCCCGAATTAAGAAAAGGTTAAGAAGGTTTTGTGGCATGCTTGATGAAACCAATGAATTGCCAACTATCATTGATATTATTCTTATTCCAGATTTTTCGCTGATGGCATTCACATCTGCTATAGAGCCCTTGCGTTCGGCAAACAGGTTATCTGGGAAAAAGTTATATGATTGGAGAGTAGTAAGTGTCGATGGAAGCTCTGTTATTTCCAGCAATGGAGTTGAGATCGTTCCATCTGGCGCATTGGATATAATCCAAAAACCCAAGTTAATTTTTGTAGTCTCAGGGTATGGCGTCCAATTCTATAATAATGATAAACTTTTTTCTTTTCTAAGAAAATTGGCTCGCGAAGGAGCCGTTCTTGGCGCATTGTCAACTGGATCGTATGTTCTGGCCAAGGCAGGCCTCTTGCGAGGAAGACGGTGCACTATCCACTGGGAAAATTTAGAGTCATTTAAAGAAGTCTTTCCTGATGTCGAAGTTTCTTCTGATATCTATGAGATTGATCGAGACCGGATTACTTGTTCTGGCGGCACCGCCGGTTTGGATATGATGCTTTATTTAATTAGAAAACAATATGGTGAAACGTTGGCGGCGGAAATTTCAGATCAGTTTATCCATGATCGAATTAGAGAGCCCCAAAGTAAACAAAAAATGGCATTACGGATGCGCTTAGGTGTAGCCCATCCAAAATTGGTGGCGGTAGTTGAGGAAATGGGGTTAAACCTTGAAGATCCTCTAAGTCAAAAAGAGCTAGCTTCGAAAGCTGGGATATCAACAAGGCAGTTAGAGCGCTTGTTTAGTAAATACATGGGGCTAACGCCTACTAAATACTATCTTAACCTTCGATTAAATAGAGCAAAACAGTTGCTTGACCAGACAAATATGTCGATATTATCGGTAGCCTTGGCCTGTGGCTTCATTTCCGCAAGCCATTTTTCAAAGTGCTTCAAAGAATACTATGGTCGCACAGCGCGGGAGGATCGCAATAGGCGATTTAGGGATTATGAACAAACCCAAGTTCTGAAAGTTGTTGGGTGATGCAACACTACGGAAGTTCTGAGATAGAGTCTACCTGCTGATGCGATGCAGTGAGTTCACCACCAGCTTTAATAATTGCATTGTCCAAATCTTGTTGTTGGCATAATCCGAGTAAAACTGGATGCCGGGCTGTAATCTGACTGGAGTTCCAATGAGTACGATCGCGTACCTTGTTAATGGTATCTTTAGTTGTTCCAACTAGGCGATTTATTTGTGAATCTTTTAACTCTGGATGATGCTTTAAAAGCCAGGCTATTGCATCAGGCTTATCTCCTCGTTTTGAGATAGGAACATATTTTGGGCCTTTACTTTTATTTGTTGGTTTTGGCAAGTTACTTTTTTGTAGCTCGAGGCATGCTGTCTGGTCTTCCTCGCATCTTTTTATTTCATCCCTAGAAAGTTGCCCGTTTGCTATAGGATCAAATCCCTGCATACCTATACCTACCTCTCCGTCAGCGATAGCTTGAACTTCCAGTGCGTGCAGCTGGCAGAATGTTGCCACTTGCTCAAACGTTAGAGCAGTATTCTCGATAAGCCACACTGCTGTTGCTTTTGGCATCAAAGGTTGCGTCATTGAAGTTCCTCTTTTTAAGATATTCGATTCCAATTACCTCGATATGCACTATTATAGAAATATTATCAAGTTTCGAAACTCGAATCAAAATAGCAAATTGAATTAAAAAACTTTGCAAAAGGAAAAATTAGCATAATTTCATAAAACCTTGTCTGTTTTTGTAGAGGGTGACTCAATGGACTTTGAAGATTTAGAACCGAAAAAGGGCCTGCCGAAACCAAAAGATCTAACATCTTGGAACATCGAGGATCTGGAGCAATATATCGCGAACATGAAGCTTGAAATAGCTCGCGTGGAAACAATGATTGATGATAAAAAACGTGTTTCTGAGGATGCTAGCAGGCTATTTAAAAAGTAAAGTGTGATGCCAATTCTAAATATTTTATGACATATCACAGTCTTACTTATTAGACTTTCACGTGCAGAACGAGCATTTGTTTGAATAATAAAAGACTTTGGAAGTGACCAATATTTGTGGAGCTTTATAGTGCATGAGCCTGTGTTCTTCGAAGATTTAAGTGTAGGAGCTATCTTTGATAGCGTTTCAAAGACAGTTACGGAAACAGAAATTATTGAATTTGGATGGAAATATGACCCGCAACCATTTCACATAAGCAAACCCGATGCCTTGGCTTCAAGTTTTGGAGGATTAATTGCTAGTGGATTTATGACCGCTGCTATTACGTTCCGTTTAATATGTCAGTCCAACGGTTTTCAGACAACAAGTTTAGGTTCCTATGGAATAGAAGAATTAAGATGGTTAAAACCCGTTAGGCCAGATGATACGCTGAAAGCATCTATGGAAATCACGGGTCTTCGCCGGTCAAAATCTCGTCCGCTTTCTGGGATAGCGCAGTGTCTGTTCAAAACAAGCAATCAAAAAAATGAAGTCGTGATGACCATGGAAAGCGCTTGGATACTTAAATGCAGGATGGGCAATGCATGAACAGAATGTAAATCTAGGAAAGCAAGTATGAGCAACGGTAATGAAATTGAAAAAGGTCCGCAACCAAGCAACCGGCGACTTTTTGCGGTCGCTAGGATGGTATTGCTTTTTCTCTTAGTGATAGCCTTATTATATTGGCTTTTTGGATGGATGAAAGAATCGATACTTTATGTTCATGAAACTGATGCCCGGGTAATGGCGGATTTAATTACGATCAGTAGCGAAGTTGAAGGTAAAATCGTCAAACGGTTTGTTTCGGAAGGAACTAATGTAAGAAAAGGAGACCCTTTAATCCAAATAAACTCACGATTAATTGATTTAAAAATAAAGCAAATTAAAGCTGAGTATCAAACAAACTCGGCCGAGTTATCAAAAACATCCGCTGAATACAACATGATAGCCGAGCAACTCGAGGCGAGAATAGGAAGCGAAAATGCAAAATTATTGGAGGCACGCGCCAATAAAAGAGTAATAGCTCACGAAGTAGCTTTTTTAGAAAAAGAATTTCTGCGAGTTCAAAAATTATTGGAGAAAGGGGTTATAAGCCGTTCAAGGGTCGAAAGGATTGAGGCGAATTTTCGTAAGGCCCAGCAGCAACTTGTCGCGGCCGAAAAGACTGTTTTTGCATCAGAAGCTCGGGTGGGAGAGGTCGAAGCTAATAAAAGATTGCTGGATGTTAAGAAGGCCGAAAGAAAATCTCTCAAGGCAAGACTTTTGGAAATAGAGGCAAAGATTGCTAGGGAGTTAGAAGTTGCTAATCAATTTCATATAAAAAGTAATATGGATGGAGTGGTTGGTCGGGCTCTGGTTAATGAAGGAGAAGTCGTTTCGAAAGGGCAGCGCCTTCTTGTGCTCCATAACCCAAACAAGATTTGGATAGAAACTAATATCCGGGAAACAGATATTAAAAGATTAAGAGTGGGTCAAATCGCCAAT
>NZVJ01000039.1 GCA_002701455.1 Rhodospirillaceae bacterium | reverse complement strand
TCTTCTGCCGGAGCTTCAGCTGCTGCCTCTTCTGCCGGNGCTTCAGCTGCTGCCTCTTCTGCCGGAGCNTCAGCTGCTGCCTTTTGTTCAGCTTCTCGTTCCAGGCGTTTTTTTCCTGGTGCTGATTTTATTGGCTGTTCGTTATATTCAAAAGNAGGCATTAGNTTGAGGCTGGCTAGAAATTTATGNACTCTATCGGTAGGCCGCGCCCCNACNGATAGCCAATACTTTACTCTCTCCTCTTGTATCGCTAATCGATTTGGATGATCTTTAGCTACCATCGGATTATATGTGCCAATTTTTTCTATAAACCGCCCGTCCCTAGGCGCAGTATTCTCTGCAATAACAACTCTATAAAAAGGTCGTTTTTTAGTGCCGCCTCTAGCTAATCGAATCTTCAAAGCCATAGTAATTTGTTTCCTTCTTAATTATTAAGTTTATAAGTTAACGTTTGGTTGGAAATTTTGGTAAGCCGGGCAGGCCTGGAAAATTTTGCCCTGGCTGATTAATTAATCCTCCTGGTATCTTTAGATTTGCTGCTTGTCCCATATCTGATTGCATTGGATCGTTGGCTCCAAGCAAACCACCGAGCCCCTTTAAGCCGCCCATTTTGCCGACTTTTTTCATCATACGACCCATTTCCATTTGCTGTTTTATAAGACGGTTAATCTCCTGTGCCGTAGTACCAGACCCTGATGCAACACGCCTTTTTCTTGACGCGTTGAGTAATTTTGGTGTTTTCCGCTCCTGGGCTGTCATTGATTGTATGATNGCGACTTGCCGGGCTATAGATTTATCGTCAACTCCTACATTAGCCATCTGNTTTTGCAGCTTCCCAACACCCGGAAGCATCGCTAATACGCCACCTAACCCACCCATTTTCGATACCTGTTGTAGTTGTTTCAGCATATCGTTGAAGTCGAATTGCCCTTTTTGCATTTTAAGGGCAATTTTTTCGGCTTCCTCTACCTCTATTGTTTCAGCCGCCTTTTCTACTAAACTTACGACATCACCCATGCCNAGAATCCGGCCAGCAACGCGTTCAGGATGAAAATCCTCTAAGTTCTCCAACTTTTCACCAGTACCAACAGCCTTGATTGGCACCCCTGTAACTGACCTCATGGACAGGGCTGCTCCACCTCTAGAGTCGCCATCCATCCTTGTTAAAACAATTCCCGTGACACCTACGTTTTGATGAAAGTTTTTAGCTGTAGTAACCGCATCCTGACCGGTGAGTGCGTCTGCTACCAATATTGTTTCGGCTGGTTTGGTAATTTCACTAATTTGTTTAATTTCATTCATTAAACCCTGATCGATCGTGACTCTGCCAGCTGTATCAAGGATCACTACATCGTATCCCTGAAGCCGGGAAGCCGTCATTGCCCTTTTAGCAATCGAAACAGCTGTTTCTCCCTCAGCAATTGGCAAGGTCGAAACTTCAATTTGCTCTCCCAACACTCTAAGTTGTTCCCGGGCAGCGGGCCTGGTGACATCCAAAGATGCCATCAAAACTTTTTTCTTGTCTCGTCGCGTCAGGCGGGACGCAATTTTAGCTGCGGTCGTGGTCTTTCCACTTCCTTGAAGCCCAACCATTAATATTGGTACTGGTGGAACCGCATTGAGCTCTATCCAAGCAGGTTCTTTTCCGAGCATCTCTATCAAATTATCGTTAACAATTTTTATGACTTGTTGCCCAGGTGTTACGGATTTTGTTACCTCCTGACCGATCGCCCGTTCCTTAACCCCGTCGATGAAAGATTTTACAACATCGACAGCAACGTCNGCTTCAAGCAAGGCTATCCTGACCTCACGCATTGCTGCATTTACGTCACCCTCACTAAGCGACCCTTTCCCCTTTAGTCGATCGAAAACCTGACCGAGCCTGTCTGATAGTGCTTCAAACAATTATCAACCCTCACAAGAGTTAGATGCTACAAATTGACCAAACGCCTTCGCGCCCGTGCTCGAAACTCGAGGACGGACGTTAGGCCGTTAAGGCCCTCAGCGATAAAAGTGCCGAGAATGCGCAGAAACTAAAGGGAAATATTCAAATAGTCAACTTTTTCGAGACGGAACNTTTTTGTATTTCAATATTAAGCCTGTTTTACTTAACCATTGAATCTGCAACNACTTTGAAATCATTCGCTGTCATGCCATTTTCACAACCTAATTTTTCCATTTCCTCCCAGGTGTTCGTATCAATTGGGACACCTTTCAGTTTCCGCTCAGCCATTGTCTCTTGTTCTGGTTCGCCAGCAACCCTTATCTTATCGAAACCCTCTGCGGGCTGACCCGATTTTACGAACTCNACTAAACTATCNAACTCCGCGCCAAAAGATCNNCCAGAATTAAATTGCTGNGGATCAATAATTATCGTTAGCATATTATTTCTTATCGTCTCGCCTGTATTTAATTCTGGTCTAGCGGTTCCGCCGCCAGCCAACCCACCCGCCAAGATATCGCACAAAAGCGCTAGCCCNTACCCTTTATGCTCGCCAAAGGAAAGCAGGGCACCCATCGGATCTCTAAACATAACCCCGGGGTCAGTGGTAAGTTTTCCATTAGGGCCCACCAGAGCATCCGGCATCGGCATCTCTTTTTCTGCGTAATGTGCAACTCTCACCTTACCCTGTGCGACCCGACTAGTCGCCATGTCTAATACTAACATGGGGGTTTTTTCAGTCGCAGGAATAGCCGTACAATAAGGGTTAGTGGAGTATCTGGCTTCATACCCTCCATATGGCGCCACGTAAGGCTTGTGACCTGTAGCATTTACATAGTGAATTGAAATAAAGCCTGCACGGGCACACATTTCACCCCAAGCACCAATTCGACCAAGGTGATGAACATTTCTTAATCCGACGATTGCAGCACCAGAGTCTTTAACTTTGTCGATTCCCATATTCATTGCGTCACGGCCAATAATTTGGCCGTAGCCCATATTACCCTCTAAGAGAAGGTAGACACCATTGTCCGTAATTCTAGTTATTTCAGCGCCTGGTGTAAGAGTACCCATGACTGCATGGCTCATATACCTAGGCGCAAGGCCAACCCCATGACTGTCATGACCCATAAGATTCGCTTCAACCAAATTGTTCGCAACAACTATCGCCTCACCTTCGTCACTTCCAACAGCCTGGATCATTTTTTTTACAAGTTCTTCGAGAGCCTCATGTTCGACGATAATCAATTATTTGCTCCACTTCCCGTTTCTGAGTTAATCAATTGCCTTTATTTTTATCATTTGCTGCCTCAGCATATTAACGTCACTTGTAGATTGGCTACCAGCAAAAAAGACCGTATAACTTGTTTATGGATATCCCATTCACAAAGATGCACGGCCTTGGAAATGATTTCGTAGTGATTGATAATCAATCATTGGAAATTAACCTTACCAGCACATGTATAACAAAAATAGCGGATCGGCGGCGCGGTATTGGTTTTGACCAGCTGTTAACTCTTGAACCCGCCCGTGAGAGCGGCGATCTGTTTCTCGACATTAAAAACCCCGACGGGACTAGCGCTGAGGCCTGCGGGAANGGANCNCGTTGTGTNGCATCGCTTATGATGAATGAGAGAGAGACCGATTTACTCCGCATAGAAACCGTCGGCGGTCTGCTTGTTTGTGAAAGAAGGAGAAACGGAGATATAACAGTTGACATGGGCGAACCCAGGACCANCTGGCAGGAAATACCGCTCGCAAGAGAAACTGATGCTCTTAGCGTTAAAATAGATAACAGGCCCCACGAAATATTTACATGTGTTAACATGGGAAATCCGCACGCTGTACTCTTCAGTGAAAACTGCGAGGAGGTCGAATTAGAAAAGATCGGACCAGAAATAGAATGCCACGAAATGTTTCCCGATCGAATAAATGTTGAATTTGCTACTGTNCAAAATAAAAGTAAAGTGCGTGTGAGAGTATGGGAAAGAGGCGCTGGACAAACGGCCGCTTGCGGCTCTGGTGCCTGTGCTGTTTTAGTCGCTGCAGTGCTCAGAGGTTTAACAGAAAGAAAGGCCGAAGTAGTACTTGACGGCGGACCACTTCTAATAGAGTGGNGGGATAATAATAGAGTTTCAATGACTGGACCCACTGAGATAAGCTTCAATGGGAGTTTTTCTATCTAGCCCGCAANTTTAATNATCTGAAAAATAAAATAGTTGCTTTTGGAACTATTTCGCTACATGTCTTGGATGAAATGACNAAGAGCAGCATTATGAAGAACAGAGTTGAAACATTCGGTTGCCGNCTAAACGCTTTCGAATCCAAAATTATTGAGGCTAATTTGCCNGCTGAAAAGGACTCGGCACGCGTTGTGTTTAACTCTTGCGCNGTTACGTCTGAAGCTGTCAGGCAAGTCAAACAATCCATAAGGAAAACCCGGCGNCGNCATCCAGATGTCAAGATAGTTGTTACAGGCTGTGCCGCACAAATAGATCCGGACACGTTCGGCCAAATGCCAGAGGTTGATCACGTTATAGGCAATGAGGAAAAACTTANGCCAGATATATGGTCAAAGCTTCCCGATGAACGTTTAATTGTCAACGACATCATGAATGTCAAAGAGACCGCCCCACAACTTGTCTCAGGATTCAAGGGCCGTTTCAGAGCCTTTGCACAGATACAACAGGGCTGTGATCATAGATGCACATTTTGTATTATTCCTTATGGCCGGGGTAATAGCAGGTCGGTGGCTATAGGTGAAGTTGTTAAACAAGTCAGATTGCTTTTGGAAAATGGCTATAGAGAATTTGTTCTGACGGGCGTAGACATAACATCGTATGGCTCAGATTTGCCCGNTCAACCACGATTGGGGACGATGATAAAACGGCTTCTAAAAAATGTAGAGGGCATTGAGAGGTTAAGGCTATCATCTGTAGACCCTAGCGAAGTGGATGACGATTTGCTGGATTTGATAGCGACAGAAGANAGACTAATGCCGAGTCTTCATCTTAGTGTTCAAGCTGGAAGCGANCTAATTTTAAAANGAATGAAGCGACGTCACCTGAGAGATGACGTTATTAAACTTGCTGCCTTATTAAAGGAAATCCGACCCAATATTGTGCTGGGAGCTGACTTAATCGCAGGTTTTCCAACTGAAACAGAAGAAATGTTCAAACAGACTGTTGATTTANTCTCAGAGGCTAATTTACTCCACCTTCATATCTTTCCTTATTCGGCAAGAACTGGCACACCCGCGGCCAAAATGCCCCAAATCGCCCCTAATGTAAGAAAAGTCCGTGCAAAATTACTCAGAGACGCGGGAGCAAAATTAATAGCAGATCACTTAAGTAAAAGAGTCGGTCTAAATGAAACCGTTTTACTGGAGAAAAACAATACCGGTTATACTGATCAGTTTTTTCCTATGACAGTGTCAGGGAATTATAAAGCCGGTGATATCGTTACAGCTAAAGTCGATTACATTAAAGGCAACACCCTAGTTGGCACTGCGCTTTAGGAAAGGCCTATGCAATCTAATGAGTACTGACACGCAAAAAAGTTGGTTTGGCCGACTGAAAGAGGGCTTATCTGCTTCTTCCAATAAAGTGGTTTCTGGAATAGCTGGGATTTTTACTGAAAAGCGACTTGATGAAGAAGTATTGGAGCAACTTGAAGATTTGCTAATAAGCTCAGATCTGGGCGTAGAAGCAGCTGCACGTCTTACACAAACGCTTTCTGAACAGAAGTTTGACAAACAAGTATCAGACCAAGAGGTTAGGGAAACCTTCGCCGGCGATATTGAAAGAATACTTGAACCCGTAGCAAAACCAATCTTGATTCAACATTCCTTAAAACCGCATGTGATACTTGTATGCGGTGTAAACGGGAGCGGCAAGACCACAACTATCGGAAAACTTGCCCAACAATGGAAGGCCGAGGGAAAATCAGTTTGTCTTGCGGCTGGAGACACGTTCAGAGCCGCCGCCATTGAACAACTCAAAGTGTGGGGCGAGAGGACACACACGCCTGTTGTTGTTCAGCCTCAAGGTAGCGACCCAGCTGCAGTGGCTTTTGATGCACTAAAGAAAAGCATTGATAATAATTATGATGTACTAATCATTGATACTGCCGGCAGACTTCAGAATCGCTCAGAACTTATGGATGAGCTTGCAAAGATTGTACGGGTTATCCAAAAACGTTTGCCCGATGCACCGCATGACTGTCTTCTGGTCTTGGATGGAACTGTAGGACAGAATGCACACAGCCAAGTATCCGCTTTTAAGGAAATGGTTAATGTAAGTGGATTAATAGTCACTAAACTCGATGGGTCGGCAAGAGGCGGTGTAATAGTTGCGCTTGCAGAAAAATTTGGCCTTCCTGTTCACGCTGTTGGCGTTGGGGAAGCAATAGACGATTTAAGGGCATTCAATCCCAAAGTTTTTGCGAAAAGTTTGATGGGGCTGGATTAAACTTTCAACCGAAGAGCCCAATTGAAAGGCACCACGGGTCTTGGGGTACACTAGATAGGTAATTGGAGCGTAAGGACCATGTCTGAAGAAAATACGTCAAAGAAAATTGCCCGCACGAATTTTTATGAACAAATTGAAAAAAAGTCTTTAACCCCGCTTTGGGAAGTAATGCAGAATCTGGTGCTTCCCGAACCGAAAAGTCCATGCATTCCAAAAATTTGGAAATATGATGATATCAGAAAAGATATTTTGGAAGCAGGAGATATAATTAGCACAGAGGAGGCGGAAAGACGCGTGCTGATTCTAGAAAACCCAGGATTATTGGGAACTTCAAGAATAACTCGATCGCTCTACGCTGGAATGCAATTAATCCTACCAGGGGAAACAGCCAGAAATCATCGGCATACGCAAACAGCGTTACGCTTTGTTTTGGAAGGATCGTCAGCATATACTACGGTTGAGGGTGAAAAAACCACCATGCATAGGGGGGACTTTATAATTACGCCGCCGTGGGGGTGGCATGAACATGGAAATAATGGGGATCAACCAACAATTTGGCTGGATGGGTTAGATATACCAATAGTGCAATTTCTTGATACCAGCTTTGCTGAACACTACGATAAAAATGTCGAACAGCCGCTGCCTAAACCTGAGGGAGACGCGATTGCCCGTTACGGAAGCGGACTTGCCCCTATCGACAACTTTTCTGCTAGCGCGGCGTCGCCCATCTTCAACTATCCCTACTCAACCACACGCGAAGCCCTAGAGAAAATGAAAGGAAATGGCGAGCTGGATGTTTGTCATGGCTTGAAAATGAAATATACCAATCCCCTTACCGGTGACTATGCAATGCCTACTATGGCAGCATTTATACAACTCTTGCCCTCTGGTTTTACAGGGAAAAAATATTGCTCTACCGACAGTACGGTTTTTGTATGTGTCGAAGGTGAAGGAAAAACAACCCTTGGCGACACGGAGATACATTGGACCGAAAACGATACCTTTGTTATTCCTAGCTGGGTGCCTCATAGTCATAATTCTAGTAACATAGACGCTGTACTGTTTAGCTTCTCAGATCGTGCGATCCAACAGAAATGTGGCCTTTGGCGGGAAAAACGGTACAGCAACTGAGTAAGACCCTTTATTTCATAAAAAACAAATTTGGCAGATAAAGAATGCGAATAACGACTTGGAATATCAACTCTGTTAGACTTAGAAAAGAACTGGCCCTTGAGGTGTTGAAGCAACTGAAACCGGATGTTTTGTGTCTGCAGGAAACAAAATGCCCTGACGCATTATTTCCTTTTCAAGCTTTTCGAGACATTGGTTATAAATACATCGCCGTAAACGGTATGAAAGGATACAACGGTGTTGCGCTCGTATCGCGCATCCCCTTTGAATCAGAATCTGCTTTAAATTGGGTAAAAAGGACCGATAGCAGACACATCTCTGCTATTTTTCCGGGTGATATTGAAATCCATAACTTTTATGTTCCTGCTGGCGGAGATGAGCCTGATGTTAAAAAAAACGATAAATTCGCGCATAAACTCGACTTCATCAATGAAGTCAAACATTGGTTCAGCGCAAATCGCAAAAAATCTGATAGATTAGTCCTTGTCGGTGATCTTAACATTGCTCCGCTAGAGTCAGATGTCTGGTCTCATAAACAGCTCTTAAAAGTTGTTTCACATACGCCTGTCGAAGTTCTTAACATAACACAATTACAAGAAGAGCTGGACTGGATAGACACTACCAGGCATGTTCACCCCGAACCTGAAAAACTTTTCAGTTGGTGGAGTTACAGAGCACGGGACTGGAGCACATCGGATAGAGGCCGAAGATTAGATCACATTTGGGTAACATCCCCGCTAAAACCTTTTATAACTAACTCATCTATTCTTCGTGAGGCCAGAGGCTGGGAAAAGCCCTCTGATCATGTCCCAGTAACCACAGAATTACAATTGCATTAGCCGCCGGGGGCTGCTCCCTGCAGCTCATCTTCAATAAACGCTTGTATAACAGCCTCCATCGACTCATCGCGGATAAAGCCGAGTTCTGCCGACTTTTGAGTATTAAATTCTGGTGGCCAACCGTCAACTATCTTTTGAATAAATGGNTCAGGCTTCCACTCAATTAAATTCGCTACTGTGTCACCGGCAATTGCTCTCAAGGCTTCAGCCATATCACCAATAGACATAGTAAATCCTGGCAGGGTTGTCTCCCTAGAAAATCCCCAATCGTCCGCTGTTAAGTTGTGAGCATGAACCACATTTTGTATTATAGACCTAGGTGAGGCCAGAAACATTTTTGAGTTTGGATCAACGGGGCAGACTGCTTTTTCTCCTTGAAGGGGCTCTCTGATAATAGAACTCGCGAAGGTAGATGCAGCTTTATTAGGCTTTCCGGGCCGTACTACTACAGTTGGGAAACGCAATGCTCTTCCATCGATAAAACCTTTTCGCGTGTAGTCATTTACTAATAATTCGCCTATAACCTTTTGTGTTCCATAAGATGTTTGTGGGGTTCGGGCGGTCATATCTTCTATAACTTCCGGCATATCGCCTCCAAACCCGGCACAAGAACTAGCAAATATTACTTTTGGTCTTGTGTTATTACCCCGACANATTTCAAGAATGTTTCTCGTAGCGTCGAGGTTGACTGACATTCCAAGATCAAAATCTTCCTCGGCACCAGCGCTTACAACTGCCGCCAAGTGAAAAATACTATCGGTGGACTTCGGAATCGCCTTCTCCAATAAAGCTCTATCTGTAATATCCCCCGTNAGGATTGTTACTCTAGGGTCATTTTTTAAATCTTCTGGTGGCTCTGTTACATCAAGAAGAATGAGGTTTTCAACTGGAGAGNAANCTCCATCCTCTCTATTCAATTCATTAGCGCCTAACAATCGTTCTGCTAACTTTCTCCCCAGAAAGCCTGAGCCCCCCGTGATTGTAATATTCATTGCAAATTTCTTTCTATGATAAAGCTTCGTGAAACCAAGTTAACCCTTCTTCAGTAGTACCTTTAGGTCGGTACTCACACCCAACCCAACCGGTGTACCCCAAATTGTCCATCAGTTGGAATAAATATGGATAATTTACCTCCCCTACATTGGGTTCATGTCGCCCTGGGGTACCCGCTATTTGCATATGCGCACATATATCGATTGAATTTTCCATGTGAAAAGCTAGGTCACCTTCCATAATTTGACAATGGTATAGATCAAATTGCAATTTCACATTTTCACTGCCTACATCCTCAATTATTGACCTTGCTTGACCTTGAAAATTCAAAAAATAATTCGGTATATCTCGAGTGTTGATAGGTTCTATAATTAAAACTTTTCCGGCCTTTTCCGCTGCTGGCACTACTCGCTTTAAATTTTCAATCAGGGTCTGTCTATGACGGTTGGGATCNNCTCCAGGTGGAACAAGCCCGCTCATAGCGTGGATATGCTTGTTCCCGAGAACATTAGCGTATTCTAGCGCACGTTCAACGGCCTTTTCAAAATCCATTTCCCGACCCGGAATTGATGCCAAACCTCTCTCATTCTTAGCCCAGTCACCTGGGTAGGTGTTGAATAATGCTAACTTTAAATTAGATTCAGTGAGTTTTTCCTTGAGCTCTCCNGGTTNGTAATCATAGGGAAAAAGAAACTCGACCGCCTTAAATCCAGAGTTGGCAGCGGCGGCGAAACGGTCTAAGAAATCATGTTCGTTGAACATCATAGAAATGTTTGCGGCAAAGTGTGGCATATTTTAACAGAACCTATCTTTTTAATTGAAAACTATAAAAACTTTTGTCAGATCAAGATAGACTACTGTAACTTCTATTTTTGTCAAAATTGGTTTGAAGGGAACATNAGATGCCNATCACGCTTGGTTGTATAGCGGATGACTTCACTGGCGCAACCGATCTCGCAAATATGCTAGTCAAAGGTGGATTAAAAACTATCCAGCTTCTAGGAATCCCAAACNAGAAAGATGTCGACCCTTCTGTAGAGGCTGTAGTTATCGCTTTAAAGACGCGTACAATACCGGTACGAGAAGCTGTCAGCCAATCTCTGCAAGCACTCAGCTGGTTAAAAGCCNTTGGAACAGAGAGGTTTTTCTTTAAATACTGTTCAACATTTGACTCGACAGATGAAGGCAACATTGGCCCGGTCATTGACGCCTTCATGGCCGACTTGGAAGCCTCATTTACAATTGCTTGTCCTGCTTTCCCTGAAACAGGTCGCACCATATTTAAGGGACATTTGTTTGTTGGTGACAAACTATTATCTGATAGCCCTATGAGAAATCATCCATTAACACCTATGACCGACAGTAATCTCGTCTCTATATTAAGCCGACAAAGCTCTCTAAAAGTTGGTTTGGTTCAGTACCAAGATGTATCAGGGGGCGCACCCAAGATTAAAGGAGCCTTTAATGAATTAAAAAGGGAGGATGTTTCAATAGCTGTTACAGATGTTTTGAATGATGAACACCTACATTTTTTAGGAGAAGCAGTTAAAGAGTTTAAGTTAATAACTGGAGGGTCTGGAATTGCCCTCGGCCTTCCATATCATTGGAAATCTGGCAATGGCTCTAAAGAAGGAATGACCGCGGACCAATTGCCAGAAGTTTCAGGAAAAGAGCTCGTTTTATCTGGCAGCTGTTCTGAGATGACACGCGCTCAAGTGGATGAATTTTCCAAAAATAATCGGGCGCTCAAGTTAAACCCAATCGAACTGGCAAAGGATGCTAGCGCACTAAATAAAGCGATAGATTGGGTCATTAAAGCGGAGATAGGAAGGCCAATATTGGTGTATGCAAGCGCACCGCCTGACACCGTGAAGGAAATACAACAAACGTTAGGACAAGATCTTGCAAGCAGCACCGTTGAAAATGCTATGGCTAAAATCGCTAGTGAAGCTGTGAAAAATGGCTTCCGACGGATTGTAGTAGCTGGAGGTGAAACCTCTGGCGCTGTTGTATCTAAACTGGGCATTAACAGTATTTTGATAGGAAAAGAAATTGATCCTGGGGTACCAGCCACCGTTTCAGTTGGGACTCCAATAATCAGTCTTGTATTAAAGTCGGGAAACTTTGGTTCAGTGGACTTTTTTGAAAAAGCATTTAAACAAATGCCGTGAAATTATAGAATCCTGCCACCGTCAGCCAAGCTAATATGAGTTTCCATAACTAATACAGACTTGATTTTGATATTCTTTGTTAATGAAGATCATTTTTATTAAAAAAATTTGTTGGGAAATTAAAGTATCTTCGCGGTTGTGATGCCCTTCAAGCTCCGCGACGGCGATCTATGTGGTTAGGATATTTTTTAATTAAATACAATAATAGAAGTAGGCCTGGTATAGCTATCACGACAGATATGATGAAAAATTCAAACCATCCGACTGCATCAACAACATAGCCTGATGGGGATGACAATAAATTACGGCCTAAGGACATGAATGCCGACAAAAGCGCGTATTGTGTAGCTGTGAAGGCCGTACTCGTCAAACTGGAAAGGTAGGCCACGAATGCAGCAGTACCCATCCCACCCGTAATGTTCTCGATAGCTATTGTGAAAATTAGAACTTCAAGATCGTTCCCTGAAACAGCCTGATAAGCAAAAGCAAAATTTGAGGCCGCTTGCAGAACCCCTGTTATCAGCAATGACAACATTAAACCAAGTTTTTGAATCAATATACCGCCGATGAAAAGGCCCACACCCAGCGCGATCACCCCAAACAACTTTGTGACTTCTGCTATTTCCGTTTTTGAAAAACCGAGGTCAATATAAAAAGGGTTAGTCATTGCACTTAGGAACGCGTCACCCAACTTAAATGTTACAATGAACAATAATATTAATAGCCAGCCTGGGCGGGCACTGAAATCGAGGAATGGCGTAACGACATATTGGTATATCCAACCGCCCATCCCCAAGTTTGAGGCCCCGGGAACCTGCGGTTCTTCAGGTTCAGGACTAAAAAAGACCAATACACTGCCCGTTACTATAAACAGGCCCATAATAAGGTAAGCATGGGTCCACGACCAATAATCTGCCAAAAAAAGTGTTCCAGCTCCAGCCATTAGCATGCCAGCGCGGTAACCATACGTCACCATTGCTGCGCCCATACCCTGCTGCTCATCCTCGAGAATTTCAATTCTGTAGGCATCGATAACAATATCTTGGCTAGCGGAAAAAAAAGCCACAAAAACCGCGAAAACAGCCATTGATAACGGGGCATTTACAGGGTCACTAAAAGCAAGACTCACTAATGACAGAAGGAGCATTCCTTGGGACAAAATAAGCCAGCTGCGGCGTCTACCTAGCACTCTCGTCAAGAAGGGCAGGTTTAACCCATCCATTAGAGGCGCCCATATAGGTTTTAGCGCATAGGGTAGCCCGACCAAGGCAAACAAGCCAATTGTCGATCGATCAACACCTGCTTCCCTCAGCCAAGCGCTGAGGGTTCCAAATGATAGCAGCAACGGCAGACCGCTTACAAAGCCCAATAATAGTATAATTACCAATCGGCGTTGAAAGTATGGGAAAAGGTGATTGGCTAAAAGTGCGTAAATCTTAGCCATTAGATCAGTTAGTCTTTGTTACTCTATCAATGAGTGGCGCCAAACTTGTTTCTGGCCTTGCTCCAAACTGCGTTATTATTTGACTTGCTGCTAAGCCTCCCAATTTGCCGCACTGGCGAATGTCCATATCACGCGAGATCCCGTATAAGAAACCTGCGGCATAAAGATCTCCTGCGCCGGTGGTGTCTATAACCTTTGAAACTTTTTGAGGCGTGATCTCAAAAAAGTTATTATTTTCTACGACAACTGAACCCCGTGCATCCCGCGTCAAGGCAACTACGTCGCAGTCCTTTTGCACTAGTTGCACCGCTTCGTCGAAACTCTTCGTTTGATACAAAGATAGAATTTCTGTTTCGTTTCCAAACAGTATGTCCACATGTTTCTCTATGAGGTCGAGAAATTCAGAGCGATAACGATCTACGCAAAACGCATCAGATAGTGAAAGCGCTACTTTAGTTTTCGATTCCTTGGCAATGTTTATGGCTTCGAGGAAAGCCCTTTTTGCATTTGGTGGATCCCATAAGTAACCTTCCAAATAAAGTATTTTGCTAAGTCCTATAAGCTCCTTTGAAAGGTCGAGTGGCTGTAGCTCGGTGCTCGCCCCCAGGAATGTATTCATAGAGCGCTGCGCGTCAGGAGTGACAAAGATTAGGCATTTCGCTGTTGGCGCTCCCTCTGTGCTGGGAGGGGTTTCAAATATTATATTCAGTTCTTTCATGCTGCTCTTAAATTGTTCGCCCGCCGCATCGTTTTTAACTTTTCCAATGAATCCGCAATTCCCGCCCAGGTTACTAAGCCCAACAACAGTATTCGCTGCGGAACCTCCGCAACTAGCAACAGGCGATACCATTTTTCCTTCAAGTAAACTGGCTCTGGCGCCGTCGATTAGTTCCATGGCACCCTTTTTTATGTTCACTCGATCAAGAAAAGCATCGTCAGACGGGGCTATTATGTCTACAATGGCATTTCCAATTGCAACTACATCTAGTTTCCTTACCACTGGACTAAACCGCTCTTCATTTTACGTTATGTGAGAAATTAAAGTTTTTGTCATTATACACATTAAAGCGACATAAGACACAAGATCCTATAACCCCGGGAAATCGATAGGTGTTAAAAGCTTTATCAAATACAGTTGCCCAGTTGTCTGAGCCATCCTTGCGTAAAATATTATTTTATTCGGTTCTTTTAGCTTTGGCTAGCATTGTCATATGCAGTGGACTGGGTTGGGTACTATTAGATCAGTTTGGTTTACTTGGCTTTGGATTCCTAGATTCTTTTCTTCCCTGGATCGGCGCGAGTCTCATAATTGTTATGGGTCTGGTGTTTTTTCCATCCACAATAATGCTTGTCGCTTCTTTATTCTCGGATAGGATAATCCGTGCGGTTGAGGAAAAATATTACCCGGAAAATATCGGGACAGTTCATGTTCCATTAACGTCTTCTATAAAAACGAGCCTCACCCTTATAGTAATCGCAAGTATTGTAAATATTTGCCTTTTACCTTTTTATGCGCTTGGCATGATACTTCCTGGTTTAAGCTTCATCATCTTCTATTTGGGAAACGGGTATCTGCTTGGTCGAGAGCTCTTTGAAACAGTTGCGCAACGGCATCTGCCAGCCAANGANGCCCGAAAACTTAGGAAACAATATTTTTTAAAGGTATTAATAGGGGGGGGGCTTATCACCTTCTTGGCAACCTTGCCTCTGGTTAACTTATTCGCGCCGATAATAGGCACCGTTTTAATGGTGCATTTTTATCACAATTTTAATAAAAAGAACGGTTGATATAATGAATCCAGCCTTGTTTAGCATTCTGTTAGGACGTCTTTTCGTGATCGTTTGTGTAATTTCGGTCATTGGGTGCAGGGAACAGCTGACTATGGTCACACCACCTAAAGTTGATCTTCCCCCAACAAAGGCTGCCAGCGTGGCCAAGATCAATACAAAGTCACCACAGCCGCCGAAAGTTGTTAAAACGACTAGTATAAAACTCCAAAATTTTTCGCCCACTGAATTACTTGATTCAACGCCAGCCGAGGTAATGGAAAAGTTAGGGGAGGCTTCTCTAATTCGGCGAGAGAGGCAAAGCCTTATTTTGCAATATAAAAAAGAAGAATGCGTTCTTGATGTCGTGCTCTACGGAAATAACCAAAACAAGCGTGTAAAATACACAGACTTACGGGATTCCGAAGGCAAACCTGTAGCGGCTAAGCACTGTTATTTCAAATTTAGGTCAAACAATGGATAAACATTTTGAGCTGAACCCACACTTCACTGTTGATAACTCCGTACCGAAAAAAGTCTCTATACGGTTACAGCCAAAAATTTCTTCATTTAGAACAGAAACGCANGTAGTGCTCTTACTGTTAATAATTTTCAGTTGGGTAATTGGTGGTAGCTTTTTTCTCTTGGGCGCGTGGCCTGTTTTGATTTTNCTTATNGCTGACATCGTCTTAATATACTATTTTTTGAGGAAGGGTAGTTCTGCGATAACGGATTGGGACGAGATTGATATACATAACGGCGAGATAATAATTCGGAAGATACGAAATGCAAAGTGTTTGGATGTATTTAACGTGCCAACATACTGGTCGAGGGTAGAGCTTATAGGTCAAAGGTATGGCAGAAGCAAATTAATCGTAAGCTTTCGTGATAATTATCTAGAGATCGCAAGTTTTTTAGACTGGAAAACCAAAGTTACGCTAGAAAGTTATCTTAATTTTGAACTCCAAAAGCTAAAATAAACCAAAATAGCTTAAATNTTAGCTTTTTATTCCTAAAACGTCTTTCATTGAATAAAGCCCCGGTGCCTTATCTCTTACCCAAAGACNNGCGGTTACAGCACCNGCTGCGTATATACCGCGGTCACTNGCCTTATGATGAAGTTCAATGCGCTCCCCCGCGCTGGCNAACATTACAGCATGCTCNCCCACAACCGCGCCACCCCGGANTGCGGAAAAACCTATCTCTCCTCGCTTTCGTGCCCCCACCAGACCTTCTCTAGAAAGGGTAGCACTTGACTTAAAATTTATCCCTCGCCCTGTTGCCGCGGCTTCTCCAAGGCTAACGGCGGTACCAGACGGTGCATCGACTTTGTNNTTATGGTGAAAATCAAGGATTTCTATATCGTAATTATCATCAAGTGAGCCTGCCACTTGCTCAACTAATGCAAAAAGCAAGTTAACCCCTAAACTCATATTGGACGCAAACACTACCGGAACCTCATGACTTGCNGTACGTAAAATCGCCTCTTGCCTTTCATCAAGTCCGGTAGTTCCCACGACCCAAGGCTTTTTCGCGTCGATAGCGGCCCCCGCAATCTCTTCTATCGCCTCAGGCAGCGAGAAATCAATAACCACATCTGCATCAGCGAAACATTGCTTTGCGTTGTCGGTCGCGGCCACGCCAACACATTCGCGCGACGCGATTGTTCCGAGGTCGCTTCCTACTAAACTGCTGCCTGACCTTACCAATCCGGAGGCTATAACTGTGTCAGATCGGTTTTCGATTTCTTTCAGGATCATTATCCCCATTCGACCGCCGACCCCGGCGACACCAAGTTTTACCATCACCATTGTGCCTCACTCCACAGGAAATGTTTTAATTTGTTCTAGAATTGCNAATATCGCCAGTTTTTCTGTAAATAATTTTTAATTTCTAGTTAAATTAAAACTTTTGGGTTAAAATTATAATCACTTTAACATTTTTAACTAACTGTTTATTATAGTTTATTCAGTTCGATATATCGAAAATAGGGCAGTTTTCTAATGAAGCTTGATATTTTTTGTTTGGGAATCTTATCAGAGAGAAACTACAGTGGTTACGAGCTCCATAAATTAATTAATACAACGCTATCGCATCTTAGGCAAGCNAGTTTTGGNGCCCTTTACCCCGCACTCACCAGGCTGCAGGTAAAGGGATTTGTTCACGGGGCCACCGAGAAAAATGAAGCCTCGAAGGACAGTCTGGGTAAAAAAAACTATTCCATCACAGAGTCAGGTCGCATTCATTTCANAACTGAATTGCAAAAACTGACCGCAGCGGAANCAATAAATTCGGATTTTCTTGCCGCGTTGCATTTTTCCAACAACCTATCAGCAGCTGACGTGGCCATTTTGATCGATGAGAGGCTGGCTGATCTTAATAAAAAGCAGCGGGAACTTTTGAAAGCCCCCATTTCCGAAATGTCGCACGGTCAGCGGATGGCACTACGTTACACGTTGGGGCAAGTCAATGCNGGAATTAATTTCTTAAAAGGTGAGGGCAGAGCAATACAAACCGCAATGGCAAGAGAGAACTAGCACTACTATTTTTTTGTTTTTTATCAACTAGTTATANATGGTGCTTTTTTGTTTTTGGGTCCTTTAATTCAAGTTTTTATNTAAGTAGTGTTTNGGGAAGGCNCTTTCCATTAGTTGACTTAGCAAGTCACTATAANTCCTTCCAGAGATCTTTTACCTTCGTAAAGAAGCTTGTTGCTTCGGGGCTTGTTTTCGAGCTCTCGGTTTCCGCAAACTGTTGAAGCAGGGATTTCTGATCCTTGCTTAGGTTTACCGGTGTCTCAACAGCAGCTTCCACGAACAAATCACCCATATCCTGCCGCCTCAAAATGGACATGCCCTTTCCCTTCAATCGAAATTGTGTACCCGACTGGGTGCCGGACTTAATCGAGATTCTAGCCCGTCCGCCTCCTAAAGTAGGTACTTCGATNTGCCCGCCAAGCGCGGCGGTGCTCATCGCTAGTGGAACGCGACAGTAGATNTTGGGGCCNTCACGTTTGAAGATTGGGTGCTCTTTTATCGATAGNAATATATATANGTCNCCTGTGCTTCCATTTCGGGGGCCGGCCTCGCCCTCACCGCTCAATCGTATCCTGGTTCCTTCTTCAACGCCGGCCGGGATATTAACCGACAAATTCTTGTCTTTTTGAATTCGCCCCACTCCACGGCATTTGCGGCACGGATTATTAATCACTTCGCCAACCCCGCCACACGCGCTACAAGTCCTCTCAACTGTGAANAACCCTTGNTGNGCCCTTATACGGCCTTGCCCCCCACANGTGCCGCAAACAGTCGGCTTTGAACCCTTTTCTGACCCGTTTCCAGAGCACGCATCGCAAGTAACCGCTGTAGTGACCTGGATCTCTTCTTGTTTGCCGCTGAAGGCTTCTTCCAGCGAAATTACCATGTTGTAGCGAAGGTCTGAGCCTCTGTTTGACGAACGNCCACCGCGCCGAGAACCGGTAATATCTCCGAACATCTGNTCAAATATGTCAGAAAACCCGGATGCAAAACCCTGCGGGCCCTGACCGCCCCCCATCCCACCTTCGAACGCTTCATGCCCAAACTGATCGTACGCCGCCCGTTTTTGATCATCCTTTAATACGTCATAGGCCTCGTTAACCTCTTTGAAAGATTTTTCAGCTGCTGGATCATCCGGATTACGATCCGGATGATATTTCATAGCCATTTTTCTAAACGCTGACTTAAGTTCAGACTCACTGGCGTTTCGATCAACTCCCAGCAGATCATAATAGTCTTGCTTAGCCATGTNTTACGCCTTTAATACCGTTGTGGGCGCCAAATCCTGNGCGCCCACACTATATCCCTTTATTTNTAGCTTTTACGTTTTCTTTGCTNTTANGCTGATTTCTTATCCTCTTTATCGTCNACCTCTTCAAAATCAGCATCAACAACTTCCGCTTCGCTTTCCGGTTCACCAGCCGGGGCACTATCTGCNGCACCATCGATATCTGGGCCAGCNTGTCCTTCCTCTTGTTGAGCTTGGTACATAGCTTCACCTAATTTCATAGAACCCTGTTGGAGCGCTTCCATAGTTGACTTNATTTGACCGGCATCATCTGCAGCCAACGCCGCTTTTGCTTCGTCTATCAATTTTTCTATATCAGACTTTTCAGCAGCCTCTATTTTTTCTCCAAAGTCGACCAGCATTTTTTCGGTGGAGTGAATGACCTGCTCTGCCTGATTTTTGGTTTCCACCATCTCGCGGCGTTCTTTATCAGCTTCCGCGTTCTGTTCCGCCTCATTTATCATTTTTTCGATGTCTGAATCGGATAGCCCTCCAGAGGCCTGAATTCGGATTTGTTGCTCCTTTCCGGTCGCCTTATCTTTTGCTGATACATTAACGATACCATTGGCATCGATATCGAACGTTACCTCAATTTGCGGAATACCGCGAGGCGCTGGCGGAATCCCCTCTAAATTAAATTCCCCAAGAACCTTGTTATCTACAGCCATTTCACGCTCGCCTTGATATACCTTTATGGTTACCGCGCTTTGATTATCATCTGCCGTAGAAAACACCTGACTTTTCTTTGTTGGAATCGTTGTGTTTCTGTCTATAAGCCTTGTAAAAACACCGCCCAACGTCTCAATACCAAGGGATAGCGGGGTGACATCTAGCAGAAGAACGTCTTTTACATCACCTTGCAAAACACCTGCCTGAATACCCGCGCCCATGGCCACAACTTCGTCTGGGTTTACACCTCTGTGTGGTTCCTTGCCAAAGAAGTTCTGCACTGTTTCTATGATTTTTGGCATGCGGGTCATACCGCCGACCATTATGATTTCATCTATCTCGCCTGCACTTAGCCCGGCATCCTTTAAGGCAGCCTTGCATGGCTCTACCGTTCTGGCTACAAGATCTTCCACGAGCGCTTCAAGCTTCGCCCTCGTCAATTTAATGTTTAGATGTTTTGGACCGCTTTGATCGGCCGTTACAAACGGAAGGTTAACCTCTGTTTGCATTGAACTAGAAAGTTCCATCTTAGCTTTCTCAGCAGCTTCTTTTAAACGNTGCAGTGCCAGCTTATCACCCCGAAGATCGATTGTATTATCCTTTTTAAACTCATCTGCTAGGTAGTCGATAATTCGGTGGTCGAAATCTTCACCGCCTAGGAACGTATCTCCATTTGTTGATTTTACCTCGAAAACTCCATCTCCAATCTCTAGGATGGAAACGTCAAAGGTCCCTCCGCCAAGATCATATACGGCGATTGTACCATTATTTTTCTTGTCGAAACCATAGGCGAGGGCCGCTGCTGTCGGCTCATTTATAATTCTAAGAACTTCAAGGCCAGCTATTTTGCCAGCGTCTTTCGTTGCTTGCCTTTGCGCATCATTAAAGTAAGCAGGTACAGTGATAACAGCTTGTTCAACAGTCCCGCCAAGAAATGCTTCGGCGTCTTCCTTTAATTTTCTTAGAGTAAACGAAGAAACTTGGCTTGGACTATACTTTTCACCATCTGCCTCTACCCAGGCATCTCCATTTTCTCCTGGTATAACCTGATATGGCATTAGCTCAGCAAACTTTTTTGCGTTATCGTCGTCGTGACGTCTGCCAATTAACCGTTTAATGGCGAAGAGTGTATTTTCTGGATTCGTTACAGCCTGTCGCTTTGCTGCCTGACCGACTAATCGCTCGCCTTCATCCGCAAAAGCTACCATTGACGGAGTAGTTCTTGACCCTTCGGCGTTCTCTATAACCTTAGAATCTTTTCCGTCCATGAACGACACACAAGAATTTGTCGTCCCAAGATCTATACCAATCACCTTAGACATAAAAAAACCTCTTTTCAGAACTAACCTCAACAGTCAGTTTTAATTTTTTTTAATTGATCACGGAGGGTATATAGTTACCCCGGAACGCATCTGCAACCTTTCAGCGATAGAATAATTTCATTTGATAGATGAATTTATTGATTTTTTTTAAATTCAATGAGAAGTAGCTGTGCCTAAGTCGCAAGCGCTAGAGATTTTCAACGTTATATAGTAGCCCTTCTTCACGCCGTGGTATCAACACCAGCGCTTTTTTTATCATCCTTTGCTTTAGATACCCCAACCATCGCAGGTCTCAGGATACGGTCGTCGATGGCGTAACCCGGCTGGAGCACCTGTACAACGACACCTGGTTCTTGGTCAGTTTCTTCAACCTCAAACATGGCTTGGTGAAAATTGTAATCAAATTTTTCGCCTATTGGGTCAATTTTTCGAATATTGTTGTTATCAAAAGCCTTCTGCAATTCTTGTTCGGTCATTTGTATCCCAATAACGAAGTTTTTGATCGCATCGTCCTTTATATCCTCATTCTTTGGGGCGGCATCAAGAGCTCTGCCAAGATTGTCAGCTATCGATAATAAATCTTTTGCAAAATTTGCAATACCAAACTTCCGTGTCTGTTCTTTTTCTCTCTCCGACCTTTTTCTAATGTTTTCGCTATCGGCTACTGCCCTCAATAGTTGGTCTTTAAGCTCCGCAACCTTCAGCTCAAGCTCTTCCGCTCTATTTTGCGGCTCGTCGGTCTCGATTGTGTCATCATCCTGAAATTCGATGCAGTCTTCTCGGATTATTGCTTCATCAACAGCCTCTGTGTCAGGCTCTATTTCTTTTTTTTCTCTTTTTTGATTCATGGCTTATTTCGAGCTACCCAATGTTTAAGTTAAACTTTTTTACATTATCTCAGATATATAGATATTCACCCGCGACAGCGCAAATTAATCTAGCATTTTACCNATTAACTTAGAGGTATAATCTACAACAGAGATTATTTTTGCGTAATTCATCCGGACTGGGCCAATAACCCCTAAGGCGCCCACGACCTGTCTTTTTTCGTCATGATAGGGTGCTATAATCATCGAACACCCGCTATGCTCAAAGAGATGGTTTTCCGACCCAATAAAAATTTGCACCCCTTCTGCTTCCCTAGTAGCGTCAAGCAGATTTAAGACACTTTCTCTTCGTTCTAAAGCGTCAAACAGCATTCTTATCCGCTCAAGGCCCTCAATTGCATCGACTTCCTGAAGCAAATTTGACTGGCCGCGAAGNATTAGGGAACCGCCCTCTTCGCCACCAGCCCATAACGCCAGCCCGTCTGCAACCACTTTATTTGTAAGGTTATCCAGTTCTGTTTTTTGTTCTTTTATTTCTTGAAGAATTTNGGCCCTAGCCTCATCAACTGTCGAATTGGACAGCCTAGCATTAATGTAGTTAGTCGCTTGCACTANTGCCGAAGCTGGTAGTCCAACTGGCAGATGTATTACCCTNTTTTCAACAATTCCCGTATCGGACACCATCACAACTAGGGACCGTCTGTCCCCCAATGGAACAAACTCTAGCTGACGCANTGGAGCGTCGGTTTTGGGCGATATAACGAGNCCCGCACATTCGCTTAGACCTGAAAGAGCTGAACTTGCTTCCTCCAAAACTTTTGGAAAAGAACGTCCATTCAACGAACATCTTTCTTGAATNCCNCTCATTTCATCTTTAGACAAATCTCCCCTAATCTCTAGAAGACCGTCTACAAATATTCTCAACCCTAAGTCGGTGGGNAGCCTTCCNGATGACGTATGTGGCGAGTAGAGAAGACCNATATCCTCCAACGCTGCCATTACGCTTCTTATTGATGCTGATGACANATTGGCTCCCATTAGCTTGGATATTGTTTGCGATCCTATGGGCTCGCCAGAGGCAAGAAAAGAATCGACAATATGCTGAAAAACGGTTCTAGATCTCTCGTCGAGAGTTTTTATTCCTGAAGCAGCCATTAAACTAAAATAAAACTGCGCCAGGTCCACGTCAACGTGCTAGATAAATTGGAAAAGTATTTTAAGTTTCTTTAAAGCAAATTAATAACGGAGCTATTTTGAAACTCTAGCTGAGTTATTTCTTATCTGGAGATTAAATAAATGGGCATACAAACTATCAGACCGTCTGGTCGTCAATATGATGAAGCAAGAATTGTCTCTGTGGAAATAGGACAATCCAAGTATGCAGAGGGATCTTGTTTAATAAAGTTTGGCGATACTCATGTCTTTTGTACCGCAAGCGTCGAGGAACGCGTTCCTCCATTTCTTAGAGGAAAGGGAATAGGGTGGGTTACCGCAGAATACGGCATGCTTCCACGCTCTACACATACTCGGACGGATCGCGAAGCTGCAAGAGGAAAACAAAGTGGCCGAACACTTGAAATACAACGATTGATTGGAAGATCGCTGAGAGCCGTCACGGATGAAAAATCTCTCGGAGAGAGACAAATACGGATAGATTGTGATGTTATACAAGCAGACGGAGGAACAAGAACAGCAGCTATTACGGGTGGCTACATCGCGCTCTATTTGGCGCTTAATAATTTGGTTTATAAAAAAGTCCTGCCTTGCATCCCTCTTTATGGTGAGGTTGCCGCTATTTCCTGCGGGGTTTATCAAGGACAAGCTGTTTTGGACCTTGACTATTCAGAAGACTCATCAGCCGAAGCAGATTGTAATTTCGTGTTGACTGGAGATGGGGGAATTATAGAAATTCAAGCGACTGCTGAGGCAAAACCCTTTAGCCCAGAAATTTTTGAAGAATTAACACAACTAGCTAGAAGTGGTGTCGCGAAACTAGTTGACCTTCAGAAAACTCTTCTAAAAATCAAATAGCTGAACCGATGAAAGAATCAAAAATAACAACCCTTGTCATTGCAAGCCACAACAGAGGAAAAATTAAAGAGATAGCCGAGCTCCTTATTCCTTTTGGCTTGAAAATTATTGCGTCGCCAGATCTTGACCTAATTGAACCTCTTGAAACGGAGAAAACTTTTGTTGGTAACGCCATCCTCAAAGCGAAAGTTGCAGCCGAGGCTTCCGGGTTACCGGCTATATCAGACGATTCTGGACTGGAAGTTACTTCGTTGCAGGGAAGGCCTGGCGTGTTCTCGGCTAGGTGGGCCGGGCCAAAAAAGGATTTCTATCTTGCGATGAAAAAGATTAATAATAAACTCAAAGTCGCGGATCGCAGGGCTGGGCGCAAAGTTCCTCGTACCGCCAGGTTCGTTTGCGCACTGGCGGTTGTTTGGCCGAACGGCAGCACAATGAGTTTTAAAGGCACAATAGACGGCGACCTATGCTGGCCTCCCAGAGGAGACAACGGCTTTGGATATGATCCAATATTCATGCCTAAAGACCGGCCCGAAACATTTGGAGAACTTGAACCCAGCCTAAAACACGCTATTAGCCATCGCGCAGATGCGTTCGAAAAATTAAAAACTTCCCTTTTTGATCAATAAGTGGTGTCCGTTTTGTTATGAANGATATAAGCCTTTATATTCACTGGCCATTTTGTCGTTCAAAGTGCCCCTACTGTGATTTTAATAGTCACGTTTTTGGTAAAATAGATCATTCTGAGTGGCACAAGGGTTTATTAAGAGAGGTCAAAAGCCTTTCGGAAAAGACAAAAGGTCGGAAACTTAAAAGCATTTTTTTTGGGGGCGGCACCCCATCTCTAATGGAGCCACACATTGTATCAAATCTAATTTCTGAATCCAAAAAAATTTGGAAAACAGATAGCTCGCTTGAAATCTCTTTAGAGGCCAATCCCTCTTCAGTGGAATCAGAAAAATTTTACCTTTTCAANGAAGCTGGAATAAACCGTATTTCACTTGGCGTTCAATCGTTTAATGATGACACTTTAAAATTTTTGGGAAGGGAACATGACGCTTTGGACTCAAAAAGGGCTATAGAGATCGCCAAAAAAACTTTTAATAACGTTTCTTTTGATATGATCTATGCAACCCCCGGCCAAGCTCCTGAGAATTGGATTTCAGAACTTAGGCAAGCAATAGATTTTTCCTCTGAACATCTCTCTGTTTATCAACTCACTATTGAGAGAGGCACAGCTTTTTTTCAAAGCTATCGGAAGGGAGAGTTTACCATGCTGAATGATGATGCGTTGGCGGATTTATATGAAATCACCCACGGCATATTAGGAGAAGCAGGGCTTTCAGATTATGAAATATCAAATCATTCCAAACCCGGCTATGAGTGCATTCACAATTTACAATATTGGGAAATGAGAGATTACCTGGGCATTGGTGCTGGAGCTCACAGCAGACTTACAGACGAAGCTGGAGTGCGCTGGGCTTTCAGAACACATAGGAGCCCAAATAGATGGCTGTCTGAGACCAAGAAAAGCGGCAATGCTGTAGTTGAAAAGTTTTGTTTAAGTTTGGAAGAACAAATTATCGAAACTCTTATGATGGGACTGCGACTTAGGCGGGGTATTTCAACGGAACGCTTTAAAAATACTTTCAACAAAAGTATTTGTGATGTCATTACTGATGACCCTCTTAAGATACTAATAAGTGAGGGGCTTGTCGAACTCAATAGCAAGACTTTTAAAGCTACCGCTCTAGGGCGACAAAAGCTTGACTCGGTGGTCCGATTTCTTATCGCTGACTTTGATATAAAAAGTTACCATAGTTTATCTAGGGGCAACGTAAACTAACTATTGCCAGAACCTCGTTGGTGCGTCTTCCACCACAATTGGACCCTTTTTGCCAATTTCTAGTACCGCAAAACCTCTTTCGTTTGTGCCATCTGGCAACAATCTTATTATACCGTCAACACCAGTAAAGCCTCGCGGGTTGTGAATATCAAATGAAGATACACCATTAGTGCGTGCTGATTCACTCAGGGCCACCCCTAACAACATGGCATCATAACCCAAACTTGCTAGCCGAGGTGGTGCATAACCATAATTTCTTTTGAACTTTTCTATAAACTTACTGACACTTTTTGGTGCCGGTGCGACATACCAGCCCCCAATTAATGCTGGCTCAAAATTCAGATTAGCCGTCTCATCCCAAAGTGTAGTGCCTAGTAGTTTAACTCTAGATGGGTCAACATCATAAAAAGCTAGGAGCGGGGCAATTTTTTTCAACTCGGGTCCGCCAGTAGGCAAAAGCAATGCATCAAACGGCGGATCGCCAAGGGTGTCCATGCTTTGCATTTTGTTAAGTAACGAAACGGCTATTTCGTCCTTTTGTTTCAGCAGTCGTTCCTTTTGAGTTTTTAAGTTATTTTTTCTAGCTTTGTAATCGGCGAAACTTTTTACTAAATCGGTCAGATTTTCACTTTCTGGGTCATAATGTTCCGCTCGGGACAGGCGGATCCCTTTGCTATCAACAGCAGTCCTAGAGGTTTCAACAGCTAATTTTCCATAATCGTTATCTGGAACAAATGCTGCAAAATTTTTGTATCCGCTTTTTATGGCAAAATTGACAATTCTTATTATTTGTTGGTTCGGCAAAAACCCAAATATATAAGTACCTTCTTCTGCCACAAGGTGATCATTTGAGAAACTTATTACTTTTATTCCAGCTTCTTTTGTTATTGGTGATATTGCCCTAGTAGAACTGCCAAAAAGCGGGCCCAATATTAAATCCACGTTGGAATTTATCGCCAGTTCGCCGGCTTTTTTCGCTCCCTCGGCTGATCCTTTTGTATCAAAGATCAATAGCTCCAGATCGTGGTTTGGAACTTCAAAAAACGCTAATTGGATCGAATCCAATAACGCCCTGCCAATTTGACTGCCATTACCTGAGAGCGGCAATAGAACGCCTATTTTCAGAATCTTTTTGTNTNANGGAGGAGGCGATTTTTTTATCTTGAACTCCTGNGCATTTTCCTCATATTTGAGTTTTGTTGCCTTTAGACTTGTATGTTTTTTATCTGCTCCTAAATTTTTTTCTTGTCGCAGCTCTGTTTGCCTCTCCTGCTCCTTATAAAGATGTGATGCGTTTTCTGATGCTGATATATGGTTTTCTTTTGCGTTCTCCGTTTTCTGAGAGGAAAGCGAAACCGGGGCTATAACATCTTCCCTTTGACTTTTNGTTAACTCTCTATCCGCTTGGCAGCCAATAGTTATAAGCANGATAACCGCCAACATTGGAAAAGCGAGCTTCTTGCTTCGTCCAGATAAAATATTATGCTCTAAAGTCTTGCGGTTTTTCCTAACAAAATCCAAAATGTAATCTCCTGAAATACAATCGCAGAGCTGACTTAACATAGTACACTATCCAAAAAAACAAGGCGACAATATGGCATCTTGCCAATTAAATGATGGCCTAACACTCATTGCCACACCTATTGGTAATTTACGTGATATCACACACCGAGCTATTGATGCACTGCTAAAGGCCGATCAAATTCTTTGTGAAGATACGCGCGTCTCCAGAAAACTGCTGTCTCGATACAATATTACCACCAAGCTTACCGCCTATCATGAGCATAATGCGAATTCGTTGCGCCCAAAAATAATAGAAGCACTGCAAGAAGGAAAAAAGATCGCATTAATTAGCGATGCTGGCACGCCAAATATTTCGGACCCAGGCTATAAATTGATCGAGTCATGTTTGNAAAACAACATTGAAGTCTCTACCGTTCCTGGTCCAACGGCTGTTATAGCGGCTTTGTCAATATCAGGTTTGCCTACAAACAACTTCTACTTTGGAGGTTTCCTTCCCTCCAAAACCGTCGCNCGCAAAAAAACTTTTGCTTCTTTGCAAAAATTAGATACGACTTTAATATTTTATGAGAGTCCAGCGCGTTTAGTAGAATGTCTTCGTGATGCTATGGAATATTTTTCGGGCAGGCAGGCCGTTGTTGCTAGAGAATTAACCAAGCTACACGAGGAGGTGAAAAGAGGCGAGTTATCCAAGCTATACAATTTTTTTAAACTTACTTCGCGTGTAAGAGGCGAGATTGTCTTTTTAATAGCGCCTCCGGAAGATNTGTCCGATTTTAATGAGGGAGAAATTATGGAGCGTCTTCAAGAGCGGCTATCTCAACAGACTTTAAAAGACGCGGTCAAATCCATGGCTCANGAACATAACATTTCAAGATCACTGCTATACAAATTAGCACTAGAGATAAAGGACGAAAGATAATTAATTCAATTCATATTCCTTTTGAAATTCGCAAACTAATGTTTAATATTGTGAAGAGGGGTAAATGCGATGCCGCATCAATATATTAGTTCTATTAAGCTTTTTTTTCCGTTGTTTTGTATTGTAGCAATTGTTGGCCTCAACGCCTGTTCGCCTCTTGGAATAGCTGTTGGTGCGGGTGCGTCAGCCGTTACCGCAAGCCAAACAGAGAGAGGCTTGAAAGGTTCGGCAGAAGACCTTCGCACTAGGGCAGAGGCGCTTCATTACTTGTTTCAAAAAGATGTTGACTTATTCAGTGCAGTTAGTGTTTCCGTCACCCAAGGGCGCATTTTGCTTACTGGCAAAGTGAAAGATCCTCGGGACCGAATTGAGGCTACAAAGCTTGCATGGAAAGCCGTAGGCGTTAGAGAGGTTATCAATGAACTCCAGATCACTGATCACTCAAGTCTCACAGATACAGCCAAAGATATACTGATAAATAAAACCCTTGAAGCCAGGCTTCTCGTGGATGAAAAAGTCAAATTTATAAATTATACAATCGATACCGTGAACGGAACGGTTTATCTTTTCGGTATAGCACAAAATCGTGAAGAGCTAGAAAGAGTTATTGCTGTAGCTCGTCAGATAAATTATGTAGAAAACATCATAAATTATGTAACATTAAAGTAGCATGGCGATAGTAGCTTTGCGCAAAAACGCTTTTGGTATTTTGGCGTGTAATTAACGGAGAACAGCTTGATATGAGCTTGCGGGTTGCCTTTCAAATGGATCCGATCCATTCGATTGATATAGCTGGCGATAGTAGCTTTGCGCTGGCGCTAGAGGCGCAAGAAAGAGGGCACAAACTATTTCATTATGAACCAAAAAATCTATCCCTTTCGCAACTTAGGCCAATAGCCCAACTAAGTCCGTTGGTTGTTCGAAATATAACTGGCGACCACTTTTGTTTGGGGGAACAAATAGCCACAGATCTGAAAACGGACATTGATGTAATTCTTATGCGCCAGGACCCGCCTTTCGATATGTCGTATATAACTGCCACTCATATTCTTGAGCATCTCCATCCGGATACATTAGTAATAAATGATCCCACAAATGTCCGAAACGCTCCCGAAAAGTTATTTGTTACTCATTTTAAAAATGTTATGCCCCCAACATTGATAACCTCTGATGAAAAGGAAATATTCAGCTTTCGGAAGGAATTTAAGGATATAATTGTCAAACCTTTATTTGGAAACGGAGGCGCCGGGGTATTTCATATAAAGCCAGACGATGAAAATTTGAGCTCACTAGTAGAACTATACAAAACATTTTATAGAGAGCCGCTTATGATCCAGGAATACCTCCCTGCAGTGCGACAAGGTGATAAACGTATCATTCTTATCGATGGTGAGGCTGTTGGTGCAATAAACCGAGTTCCGGCCGATGGTGAAGCACGATCAAATATGCACGTAGGCGGAAAACCGATGAAATGTGAATTAACAGACCGTGATAGAGAAATTTGTGAAATTATTGGACCTAGCTTGAAAGAAAAGGGCTTACTGTTTGTTGGCATTGATGTAATCGGCAACTATCTGACCGAGATCAATGTTACTTCACCCACCGGGATCCAAGAGCTGAGCCGATTTGAAAATGTCAACATCGCTAAGTTAATTTGGGAAGCCATCGAAAAAAAATTATAAGCTTATACTGATGAAGACAGCAGACCCCCGAGACGGCGTCCACCCAATACGTGGATATGCAAGTGGGGCACCTCTTGCATGCTATCGTCGCCGTTGTTTACGATAGTCCGATACCCGCTTTCATCTATCTCCTTAAGTTTTACAACAACCCCAATTGCTCCTATAAATGCCGCTTTCTCTTCTGAAGTCGCTTTTGTTGAAAACTCTGTCATATTCTCATAAGGCCCCTTCGGAATTATCAATACATGAACGGGTGCTTGAGGATTAATATCCTCAAATGCTAGAACGTAATCATCTTCATAAACAGTTTCACATGGAATTTGACCTCGTAAAATTTTTGCGAAAATATTTTTTTGGTCGTATGCCATTATTGTATCCTCACTATTTATTATTGCTACGTTGTGATTTTTCCTCCACACCCGACTGGCCACCCCTTCGAAGAAGCTCATCCCAAATAATCTCAGGCTCTATTTCAGCATCCGCCCACAACACTAAAAGGTGGTAAACTAAATCAGCGCTCTCTTCTATCAAATTTTGTTTGGTCCCTGAAAGCGCACTAATCACAGTCTCTACCGCTTCTTCGCCAACTTTTTGACAAATGTGATTAGTTCCACGTTCGAACAGCCTAGCACTGTAGGAGATTTCGGGATTTGCCGATTTTCTTTCTTTTATTTTTGAGTACAAATCTTGTAGGACGCTCGACATATAAAACTCCCATCTTTCTTCGCGGTTCAGCTACGTACCTTGACGCCCCTTAATGCCATATCATGTTTAACTTCCGCTATACTAAGTTCCCCAAAGTGAAAAACTGAAGCGGCTAGCACACCTGTGGCGCCACCATTTAAAACACCGTCGGCAAAATGCTCTAATTTTCCTACACCGCCAGACGCAATCACAGGGACGGTGACTTTGCTGGAGATTTTACGAGTAAGCTCTATGTCAAATCCTTTTTTCGTGCCATCCCTATCCATAGATGTGAGCAACAACTCACCCGCTCCGTATTCCACCATTTGTTGTGCCCACCTAATAGCGTCCAAGCCCGTTTTTTCTCGACCCCCGTGAGTGAAAACTTCTAATTCCCCACTAGCATTTCTTTTGGCGTCTATTGCAACCACGATACACTGTGATCCAAATTTTTCTGAAGCTTCTTTTACAAATTCCGGGCGGCGTACCGCTGCTGTATTAATAGAGACCTTATCGGCTCCTGCTCGCAATAAAGACACGATATCAGATTCCTTCCTAACTCCTCCTCCAACTGTTAAAGGCATAAAACATTGTTCTGCTGTCCCAGAGACAACGTCAAGCAAAGTATCTCTATTATCGCTACTGGCTGTTATATCTAAGAAGGTAAGCTCGTCAGCACCCTCTGAGTCGTATAGTTTTGCCTGTTCTACCGGATCGCCTGCGTCAATCAAATCAATAAAATTTACGCCCTTTACCACCCTTCCATCCTTGACATCCAAACACGGGATTACGCGGGCGCTTAACATTCATCAATCCGATCTCTCAATAACTTTAATGCATCCTTCAAATTTATTCTATTTTCATAGAGCGCTCGCCCACAAATCACACCGGCTATTCTTCCTTCCGCCTGATCTGAGAGAACTGTTAATTCGTCCATGGAAGATAGACCGCCTGAAGCTATGANTGGTATGTTAACCGAAGATGCTAATGCCAGCGTGGCTTCAATGTTAACCCCAGCTAAAATACCATCTCTGTTGATATCAGTGTAAATAATAGCTGAAACGCCACAATCCTGAAATCTGTTAGCTAATTCTTGACTGNTAATGTTAGAGTGCTTTGCCCAACCCTCTACTGCGACATAGCCATCTCTAGCATCTATTCCAACGACTATTTTTTCTGGAAATTCTCTACAGCTCAATTTAACAAGATTAGGGTCTTTCATAGCTGCAGTCCCAAGAATAACGCGAGAAACACCTTCGTTGATCCAATATTCCACGCTTTGCAAATCTCTTATGCCGCCGCCTAATTGGATTGGACACTCGACGCCCCTAATAATCGAAAGTATCGCNTCATTGTTAATTGAGTGGCCAGCTATTGCNCCATCCAAATCTACTACGTGCANCCATTGGCANCCNGCNGATTGGAAAATAGTCGCCTGATCNACTGGTGACGTGTTAAACACTGTGGACTCGTTCATGTCGCCCTTTAACAAACGAACGCAGTGCCCGCCCTTTAAATCGATTGCCGGAAATAAAATCATATTTTATTTATCTCCAGGTTTCTCTGTTTTGAGCTTTCTAAAATAGAAACAACCTTTGACATAATTTTGATCTACTCTCGCATAATATGGGTGTTCTCCAAAAAGACTATAGCCCAAACCTTCAAATAATCTTATGGCTGCNATTTGCGTCTCGCGAACATCTAGATTTAACACATCAAAGTCGGTTTCAATTGCTCTATCCTCTGCCGCTCGAATTAATTCCGCCGANAAACCGTGACCTCGCGCCCAGGGNGCGACAAAATGTGTGGTAAGATTACAGGAAAAACTTTGAGCTTCATTGTTGCGAGTTGGCCTTAATAACTGGCAGGACCCTGCGATTACATCATCTAACCTCCCTATAAGAAGGTCCCGCTCAGGAATTAAAAGAACGCCTTTCCAGTACGACTCAAGGACGTCTCGCGGCGGTGGCGCCAACCAACCAAAACCTCCGCCATCATTAATAGCCATTTCGGCAGCATCACATAAGTCAGATAAATCTACCGCACTTAATTCATCGACAAGCTCCACACTAGTTTTTGGGGCTCTGCTTTCAGGGTCACGCTCTATCATTGTAATTCCTTATGGCCGCCAATTTAAAAAGTTCTCAAGCATTGCGAGGCCCATTTTTTGACTTTTTTCAGGATGGAACTGGGTTCCGATAATATTATTTATCCCGACAACTGCAGTTATTGGACCTCCATACTCAGTAGTTGCTATAACAAATTTCTCTTCCTTAAGCGTCATTTGGAAGCTGTGAACAAAATAAAAAAAAGCCCCTTGTCGCACATTTTTCAAAACAGGGTGATTTGGAACTTTAATGGTTAACTCATTCCAGCCCATGTGAGGAATTTTTAAATTTGTGTCAATTCTTTTCACTTCGCCAGGAAGCCATCCAAAGCCTTCTGTTTTTCCATGCTCATAGCCTACGGTTGCCATCAACTGCATTCCTACACAAATACCCAAAAAAGGTCGTCCTCTAGAGAGCACATTCTCTCTGATGGCATCAATCATTCCTGGTAGGGTCGTGATACCCCTTTTGCAATCAGGAAAAGCGCCAACACCAGGTAAAATTAGGTAATCAGCTTTTGCTACTATTTCAGGGTCTTTGGTGACGTAAACTTTGGAGTCAGGGTTTTTAACTCTTTCTAAGGCCTTGCTTGCCGACCTAAGATTTCCTGAGCCATAGTCTATAATGACTAAATTCATTTGGTCAGCCTTCCTTGCCGCCAATAGACCCTTTGGTGGACGGTATAGCAGAGTTATTTCGTATGTCTATTTCTACTGCTTTTCTTAAAGATTGGCCTAGCGCCTTGAAACAAGACTCGATTATATGATGGGTATTCTCACCATACGAGTTTCTAACGTGAATTGTCATTCCTGCTGCTTGAGCAAATGCTCTGAACCACTCTTTAAATAGTTCTGTGTCCATCTCTCCAACACGTGAATTTGGCATCGTTACCTTCCATACTAGATATGGTCTGCCCGATACGTCTAAAGTGACGCATGAAAGCGATTCATCCATCGGGATCTCCGAATGNGAAAAGCGATTTATCCCCACTCGCGAGCCTAGNGCTCTGCTTATTGCCTCGCCTATGACGTAACCCGAATCTTCGGTGGTGTGGTGAGCATCAATATGAAGATCGCCTTTAGCCTCAACCTCTATGTCTATCAACGAATGCTTNGAAAGTTGTTCGAGCATATGATCAAGGAAGCCTATTCCCGTTGAAATCTTATAGCTACCTGATCCATCTAGATTTACGGCCGCAACAATTTTTGTTTCGGTTGTAATTCTGCTAACTTCTGCTTTTCTCTTGCTTGACATATTTGATCTCCTATATGAAGGATCGCGGTGTTTTATCAGGAACTAAGCTCGCTGACCAGCCCAAGGAGTCGGGAGCCAAAAAAAGTTCCAACTTGACGTGATTAACCATTAATATTATCAGCGTCGCCAGAGAGGGCAAAAAAATGACTGAAGATAATCTAAAGTGGCATGGGACGACTATCATTTCAGTTCGAAAAAATGAAGAAGTGGTTGTGGCGGGGGATGGTCAAGTTACGTTTGGAAATACAGTAATCAAAGGTCGGGCCAACAAGGTTCGCCGTCTTTCTTCGGGATCTGTTATTGCTGGCTTCGCTGGGGCTACTGCAGATGCCTTTACGCTATTTGAAAGACTTGAAGCCAAACTAGAACAACACCCTGGACAACTAACGCGCGCGTGTGTTGAGTTAGCTAAAGACTGGCGTACCGACAGATATCTTCGAAGGCTTGAAGCCATGATGGCGGTTGCAGACTCAGAACACTCGCTCATTCTTTCCGGTAACGGGGATGTTTTAGAGCCAGAGGACGGTTTAATAGGAATAGGTTCAGGCGGTCCATTTGCTTTATCTGCTGCTCGTGCACTAATAAACGAAGATAGTATAAGTGCGGAACAAATAGCACTAAGGTCTATGAAGATTGCCGCGGATATGTGCATCTACACGAATGAAAATATTACACTTGAAAAAATTTAAATAATAAGGCGGAACGAATGACAACTTTCAGTCCACGAGAAATTGTGTCAGAACTTGATAGATTTATTGTTGGTCAATCTGCAGCTAAAAGAGCGGTGGCTATAGCACTGCGCAATCGTTGGAGAAGACAACAGCTGGAGGAAACCGTTCGAGAGGAGGTGCAGCCAAAAAACATTCTAATGATCGGTCCTACTGGCGTTGGAAAGACCGAAATAGCGCGCCGTTTGGCCAAGTTAGCGGATGCTCCCTTTATAAAGGTTGAGGCTACCAAATTCACTGAGGTAGGATACGTCGGTCGGGACGTCGAACAAATAATCCGTGACTTAGTTGAGAGCGCCATTACCCAGACAAGGGAAAAGATGAGGAAGGAGGTCCAAGCATCTGCTGAGCTGGCGGCCGAAAACCGTGTAATTGAGGCTATAGCTGGTAAAGATGCAAGGGAGGAAACTCGGAAAAGCTTTCGGCAGCGTCTAAGAGCGGGTGAACTTGATAACAAAGACATTGAAATAGATGTATCAGACAACAGTTCTGGTTTGCCAACATTCGACATCCCAGGTATGCCGGGCTCTCAAATGGGAATGATAAACTTGAACGATATGCTAGGCAAAGCTATGGGGGGCAGAACAAAAAAACGGAGCATGACTGTTGCCGAATCGTACCTTGTTTTACTAGATGAAGAGGCTGATAAATTGCTCGACGAGGATAGGGTCGTTAAAACAGCTATTGATACAGTAGAACAGAACGGTATTGTTTTTCTGGATGAAATTGACAAAATATGTGCTCGATCTGAGCGACAAAATATAGACGTATCCCGAGAAGGGGTGCAGAGAGATTTACTCCCGCTTATTGAGGGCACAACAGTGGCAACTAAACACGGCTCTGTTAGAACAGATTTTATACTTTTTATTGCTTCCGGGGCTTTTCACCTTGCAAAGCCATCCGATCTTCTGCCCGAGCTCCAAGGGAGATTACCAAATCGCGTCGAGCTCCAAGCGCTATCTCGAGACGATTTTAAGAGAATACTAACCGAACCCGAGCATAGTTTAATTAAACAATACAAGGCCCTGCTGGAAACCGAGGGAATCACATTAAAATTCCTCGACGAGGCAATAGATACTTTAGCTGATCTAACGGTAGAGGTTAATAGGTCAGTAGAAAACATTGGCGCTAGGAGACTGCATACCGTGATGGAAAAGCTTCTGGACGACATAAGTTTTTCTGCCTCTGACTTAAAGGACGATATTGTGACTATAGATAAAAATTACGTGGAGAAATTTGTCGGGGATTTTGCAAAAGACAACGATCTTAGAAAATTTATTCTCTAGGTAAAATTTTATCTCTATTGCTGGTTGGCGACACATGACGATGAAGCAAAAATAACTTTTGCGATTAATGTATTAATTATTTGGACTTATAGTCCAAGCTGTTTATTCGTTCCTCTAAAAGTGTCTTAAGCTTATGCCTTTCTTAAAAGAACATAAAGTGCCCCAGTGCCGCCATGTGCTTTCTTTGCCGTTGAAAAAGCTAGCACTAAATTTCTTAAGGGCGGTTCAGCCATCCAGACGGGCACACTCCTTTTAAGGACCCCGTCTGTAGCCTCAAAAAAATCACTGTCCGCCCGTTCCTGCCGTTTACCCTTTCCAGTAATCACTAACAAATTTCTTTTTTTTTCTCGATAAGCGCCCTGAATAAAGTCCGTTAAAGCGACATAGGCCTTTTGTTGGGTCATTCCGTGAAGATCAAGCCTGCCTTGAATTTTGAACTGGCCCTTTGCCATTTTGGTTGATGTGCTTCTATCAAGTCCAGGGGCTCTGCCTGGCAAAAAGTCATTTAAGAATAAGGGCTCAGGAGATGAGAGCTCTTTAGTCTGGTTATTTAAGTTTTCCGAGGCAAACTTCAGACCGCTTCGCTGTTCAGGTATCTTGACAGTTTCCTGATAGGGGTCCCTGCTAGAGCTGCTCCTTTCGATCGGTATTACATCGGAAAGAACTTTCTCAAATAATTCCTTATCTGCTTGCGAAACGGAACGTTTTGAATTTTTTGGCATATTAAACAATCTTTTGTCAGAGTTAAATTTTCTATGTGCCGGACTGATTTGGGTTGATGCCCTTTGGAAAAAAAACATAAATGCTGCCTTTTGCCTTCATTACACCCGCTAACTGCTCCGCGGTTTTTCCAGATCCCCAAAAAACATCTCCTCTTATAGGNCCTCTTATAGCNCCGCCCGTATCTTGGGCTATCATCANGCGCTGCAGTTTTTTGCCTTTCTCGTCTTGAAAATCAGCAGAAAGCCAGATTGGCGCCCCTAGAGTTGAATAGCGCCTGTCTACCGCCAGCGATCTTCCNCTTGTAAGAGAAACACCTTGTGAGCCGATAGGTCCGCTATTGCTGTTAATTTTACGGAAGAAAACATAAGATGGGTTCATATTCAAAACATCTGTTTTCTTTTCCGGATTTGCGTTTAGCCATTTCTTTATAGACTGCATCGAAACCGCTTCTTTCGAGATAGCTCCGATTTTTACCAAATATCGGCCTATCGAATAATATTTGCGCCCATTTTTGCCAGCATAACCAAGCCTGTAAACTTCACCACTCGGGAGAATAACGCGACCTGAACCCTGGATGTGTAGAAAAAAGGCGTCTACATCACTCTTTAACCAGAGAATGGGTTTTAATTTTCCGGCTAACGCCCCGCTAGAAATTTCAGATCTAGAGAAGTATGGCTTTAGTTTCTTCCCAACCACCCGTCCAAAAACGTGTGATCCATTTAACGCGTTTTTCCACTTTCCCAGGTCAACATGAATTAAATCATCTGGCTTTGGATAAACCGGCGTATTATATTCTTTCGTTGATTTAAAGGAACCATGAAGCGTTGGCTCATAGTACCCCGTGAACAAGCCTTCGCCACTTCCTTTATATCTAATTTGAAATACGTTGAAGTCTGTTTTCAGAAATTCCCTGAAAGAACTTTCACTGAAGCGCTTCGCTTTTATTTGATTGCAGACATGTTTCCAGCCCGAGAGCAGTTCGATTTTTCTTTTTGACTTTGCCCCAACCTCTAAACTCCTGAGCATCACCAAGCAAGACTTCCTTAGTGCCGGCAGTGCTTTTAAGACTTTGTCTTGATTCCAGCCTGGCAAAGACGCTGCTTTAGTTTCCGCAAAAGTTGGCCCAATTTTAGAGAGTTTCCTGTGATCAACTTGGGAACAGCCTGCCGGCAAGATCGATGTTGCTATAATAAGGTATTTGCATAGGTTGCCCGCGCTGCTTTGCGCTTTATTATCAGTTCTCACTGGGTGTTTCGGTTTTAACTAAGACCCAATTTGGGTTTTTCGATGTGATATCCCGGCTGAATGTCCACAGATCTGTTACTGTAACAATTGTATCGGGGTCACCCTCTATCACTTCATCATCCTTACTGCGCGTGGCTT
>NZVJ01000038.1 GCA_002701455.1 Rhodospirillaceae bacterium | reverse complement strand
GGTCGATTTGGGGTTATCGTGGGGTGTCCAGCTAATTCTTGGCTTAGGAGGCTAAACAATGGCTCAACGATGGTATGTGGTCCATGTCCATTCAGGTTTCGAAAAAAAAGTAGCGCAGAACCTAAGGGAGCAGGCGAAAATCCAAGAAATGGATGATCTTGTAACAGAAATTCTTGTGCCGACCGAGGAAGTAGTAGAAATGAGGCGGGGAACAAAAGTTAGCGCAGAACGTAAATTTTTCCCAGGATATATACTAGTCAAAATGGAAATGACGAATCAAAGTTGGCACTTGGTCCAAGACCAACCTAAGGTTGCATCTTTTTTGGGGGCTAAGGGAAAACCGATGCCCATATCAGAGGCTGAAGCTACTAGAATAATTAAACAGGTGGCCGAAGGAGTGGACCGTCCTAAACCTAAGGTGACCTTTGAGGTTGGGGAACAAGTTCGGGTTGCTGATGGTCCTTTCTCCTCATTTAACGGATTTGTAGAGGACGTGGATGAAGATAAAGCTAGACTGAAAGTTGCTGTGTCTATATTTGGTAGATCTACCCCTGTCGATCTTGAGTATAGTCAGGTCGAGAAAATGTGAGGCTGCAAAATTTTTTATGAGTGTTGGCGTGGGAGATTTCATCCGAAATCCTGGGTTAGTCGTACCACGCAAGTAATAGAAGGTGAAAAGTATGGCGAAAAAAATTGAAGGATATATTAAGCTCGAAATTCCAGCTGGCGGTGCTAATCCCTCCCCACCAGTGGGACCGGCACTTGGGCAGCGTGGGCTGAATATTATGGAGTTTTGTAAGGCTTTTAATGCTGCTACCCAAAGTTTAGAGCAAGGAATGCCCATTCCAGTGGTTATAACTGCTTATTCTGATGCAACCTTTTCCTTTGTTACGAAAACTCCGCCAGCCAGTTTTCTTATTAGAAAAGCTGCTAAACTAAATAAGGGGGCGGACAAGCCAGGATATGAAACGGTGGGATCAATAACACTAGCCCAGGCCAAAGAAATAGCTGAGACAAAGATGCAAGATTTGAACGCTGTAGATATTGATGGTGCAGTGATGATGGTCAAAGGGTCAGCTCGATCCATGGGCATAGAGGTAGTGGAGTAGAGATATGGCACAGAAGGGTAAAAAATTAAGCGATGCTTATAAGAATATTAATCGAGACAAACTATTTGATTTGAAGGAGGCGTTGAAGTTGGTGCGAGAATTCGCATCAAGTGGAAAATCAGATCAGACAATAGAGATAGCAATGAACCTTGGCGTGGACCCGCGCCATTCCGATCAAATGGTCCGGGGGGTTGTCTCTTTACCGCATGGAACGGGAAAATCTATGAAAGTGGCAGTTTTTGCAAAAGATGCGAAAGCGGAAGAAGCAAAACAATCGGGTGCAGATTTTGTTGGATCTGACGACCTCATGACTGAAATTCAAAATGGGAAAATGGATTTTGACAGGGTTATTGCCACCCCTGATATGATGGGTTTGGTGGGCAGGCTGGGCAAGGTCCTTGGCCCTAGGGGGCTTATGCCGAATCCTAAATTGGGCACAGTAACAGTTGATATTGGCGAAGCTGTTAAAGCAGCCAAAGCGGGTCAAGTGGAGTTTAGGACTGAAAAAGCAGGAATTATTCATGGGGGAATAGGAAAGGCCAGTTTTTCAGAAGAACAGCTCTCGGAAAATGCAGCGGCTTTTATGGCGGCCATACAAAAAGCCAAACCGGCGGGTGCAAAGGGAACTTTTATAAAACGTGTTGCAGTTAGTTCGTCTCAGGGGCCGGGCGTTCGCGTTGACACAAGTGGGTTAGGAGGCGACACAAGCGCTTAATTCAGTTAACATTATTTGGCTTTTAGTTTCAGTACTAGATGCCCAAATGTGACCGACATTCTAGTCGGTCAAATCCTGTCCAAGACTGCGGGTGTCACATTTTAAAGTGGCTTAAAAGTAATCAGCCCGCATAGATGGGGAACAAGCGGAGACAGTGGTTGTCGCCATATAATCCGTTTGAACTTCTAGGGCAGGCGAACCTTCCCAGGCTACTAGTGGCTTGGGATACTGTGTAACGAGTGGGGTTCTGTAGTTTAGAGCCCAGTTCGCATTTTGGAGTTGATCAATGAACCGAAATGAAAAGGTTGAATTGGTTGCCTCGCTTCATAGGACTTTGTCGGAAACGGCCGTCGTGGTTGTTACGCAACAGGTCGGTATGGACGTTGATGAAGTTGAACAACTTCGCGGCGCGATGCGTGAAGCAGGTACAAATTACAAGGTGACTAAAAATCGCCTTGCTCGTCTCGCTCTGAAAGGCACGCAGTATGAAGGTCTTGATGGAAGCTTCTCGGGTCCGACGGCGATAGCGACGTCTGATGACCCTGTAGCAACTGTCAAGGCCGCTGTTAAGTTCGCCAAAGAAAATGAAAAATTCAGCATTGTTACGGGTTCAATTGAAGGTTCAATTCTTTCAATTGAAGACCTTAAGAAACTCGCTGAACTGCCATCTTTTGACGAACTTCGTGCTAAGATTATTGGTTTGCTAAAAACTCCAGCCATGAACCTGGTTGGTATTTTGCCTGCGTCTGGAGGCAAGGTTGCGCGTGTAATTAGTGCCCGTGGCCAGCAGACCTGAGCGTTTTAATATTAATTACTGTTCTTGAAGTTTAAATTAGGAGTAAAATATAATGGCCGACTTAGAAAAATTAGCGGAAGAATTATCAAGTCTAACAGTCATGGAGGCTGCTGATCTCGCGAAGATTCTTGAGGAAAAATGGGGCGTTTCAGCTGCTGCTCCCATGGCGGTTGCAATGCCTGCTGCGGGCGGTGACGCCGGCGGAGCAGCCGGTGCTGAGGAACAATCGGAGTTTTCTGTAGTCCTTTCAGCAGTTGGAGATAAGAAGATAAATGTGATCAAGGAAGTTCGAGCAATAACAGGGCTGGGTCTCAAAGAGGCTAAAGATCTAGTGGAAAGCGCTCCGAAACCAGTGAAAGAAGGGGTTTCAAAGGAAGAGGCAGAAGCAATGAAGAAGCAGCTAGAAGAAGCCGGCGCTTCTGCCGAATTGAAATAAACGGTAAAATATATAGTGTGGCCGCCTGGATTGTCAGCCCGGCCACGCTATCTTTAAAAGTATTCAGAATAGGTATTATAGAGCTTTTTTGTCTTTGTTTTAATCGGTTACGGTTTTTTGATATTAAAAAAAACAGGCGAACAGAGGCGATATAAATATTAAAATGGGGTTGCGAATATGTCTATAGCGTCAGTCAGTTCTCTAACAAGCAGGAAGCGAGTTAGAAAGTCTTTTGGTAGAATTACTGAAGTCGCACCAATGCCCAATCTTATTGAAGTGCAAAAGAGTTCTTATGATCATTTCCTTCAAATGGGTGTGCCGGCCGACGATAGAGAAAATGTTGGTCTCCAGGAAGTTTTCACGACTGTATTTCCAATAGAAGATTTTTCCAACGTATCACAATTAGATTTTGTTCGTTATGAATTAGAAACGCCAAAGTTTGATGTTGAAGAGTGCCAACAACGTGGACTGACATTTGCGGCTCCCCTTAAAGTCTCCCTTCGTTTGCTTGTTTGGGATGTCGATGAATTCACGGGTCTTCGGACGCTTAGAGACATAAAGGAACAAGAAGTTTACATGGGNGATATGCCGTTAATGACACAAAATGGTACATTTGTCATAAATGGAACTGAGAGAGTGATTGTGTCCCAGATGCATAGATCGCCGGGCGTATTTTTTGATCATGACAAAGGCAAGACGCATTCGTCAGGCAAGTATCTATTCGCAGCTAGAGTTATCCCCTACAGAGGCTCCTGGTTGGATTTTGAATTTGATGCCAAAGATATTCTTTATGTCAGGATAGACAGGCGACGTAAACTGCCGGCTAGCACATTACTTTTCGCTCTAATTAGTGATGAATGTGATGCTTACTTAAGAAAGTGCGAGGAAGAAGGTGTAGAGGCAGAGCGCAACAAAGTTTATGGGATGTCTTCTGAAGAAATATTGAACTTTTTCTATGATACAGTTGTTTATAAACGGGAAAAGTCTGGCTGGAAAACACCCTTTGATGCCGATGGATTTAGAGGTAAAAAACTGAATGTAGATCTTATTGATGCAAAGAAAGGTAAGGCTGTTGCAAAAACTGGGGACAAGCTTACACAGAGGAAAATCAAGCAGTTAATAGAGGGTGGGTTAAAGGAAATATTTGTAGATGATGAAGAATTAAAAGGACAATACTCAGCCAAAGATATATTTGACGAAAAAACAGGCGAAGTTTTTTTTCAGGCAGGCGAGGAAATCACTTCGGAAATTTTAGAACTTCTTTCTGAAAACAAAATCAAAGAGTTGTCAGTTTTAGCTATCGATCACGCAAATGTTGGCGCTTATATGCGCAACACTATGTTCTCCGATAAAAATACCAACAGAGATGAGGCGCTGGTGGATATATATAGGGTTATGCGTCCGGGCGAGCCCCCTACCTTAGAAACCGCTGAAGCTTTATTTCATGGNCTATTTTTCGACTCGGAAAGATATGACCTGTCTTCTGTTGGACGAGTGAAAATGAACGCACGTTTAGAGCAGGAGGTGGAAGATTCTATCAGAGTTCTGCGTAAGCAGGACATATTAGAAATAATGAAAATTTTAACTGATCTAAAAGATGGCAAAGGCGAAATAGACGATATNGATCACNTGGGGAATAGGCGTGTCAGATCTGTCGGAGAATTGATGGAGAATCAATACCGTGTTGGCTTNTTGAGAATGGAAAGAGCAATTCGTGAACGCATGAGTTCGGTTGAAATTGATACAGTTATGCCGCATGACCTNATTAACGCTAAGCCTGCTGCCGCAGCTGTTAGAGAGTTTTTTGGGTCTTCTCAACTCTCTCAATTCATGGATCAAACAAATCCACTTTCAGAAATCACTCATAAGCGGCGTCTTTCAGCACTAGGGCCTGGCGGTTTGACGCGCGAGAGAGCGGGTTTTGAGGTTAGAGACGTGCATCCGACGCATTATGGACGTATCTGCCCAATAGAAACTCCAGAGGGACCAAATATTGGTCTTATAAATTCATTGGCTACGTACGCGCGTGTGAACCAATATGGATTTATTGAGACGCCTTATAGAGCGGTTGTTAAAGGAAAGGTACAAGACGAAGTCCGTTATATTTCCGCTATGGANGAAGGTAGATATATTATNGCACAAGCTAATGCTCANTTANATAAAAACAATAAATTTATTGAAGAACTAGTTCCNGTTAGACGACAAGGCGACTTTGGCCTAGCACGTCCCGAGGACATTGATTTGATAGATGTTTCGCCTAAGCAACTAGTATCCGTGGCCGCGGCGCTTATCCCCTTTCTAGAAAACGATGATGCGAATAGAGCTTTGATGGGGTCGAATATGCAAAGACAGGCTGTCCCCTTAATTAAGTCCGANGCACCGTACGTGGGGACTGGGATGGAAGCNACTGTTGCTCGGGATTCCGGAGTTGTCATTATAGCCAAAAGGNCAGGTATTGTAGATCAGGTGGATGCGCAACGTATAGTTATTAGAGCGACAGACAAAGTTGAAAGCACAGAATCAAATGTTGATATCTACAGTCTACTAAAATATCAGCGGTCAAATCAAAATACATGCATTAACCANCGGCCCCTAGTTGCCGTCGGAGATGTTGTTAATGCTGGCGATATAATTGCTGATGGCCCGTCGACAGATCTTGGGGAATTGGCTCTTGGAAGAAATGTGTTGGTCGCCTTTATGCCATGGAATGGTTATAATTTTGAAGATTCGATCTTGATTTCAGAAAGAATCGTTCGGGACGATGTTTTTACATCTATTCATATAGAAGAATNTGAAATCATGGCGCGCGANACAAAGCTAGGCCAGGAAGAAATTACGAGAGACATCCCAAATGTTGGTGAAGAAACATTAAAAAACCTGGATGAAGCCGGAATAGTCTATATTGGGGCGGAGGTGAGTCCTGGTGANATTTTGGTTGGGAAAGTGACACCNAAAGGCGAGTCNCCAATGACCCCAGAAGAAAAATTGCTTCGAGCAATTTTTGGAGAGAAAGCTTCTGATGTAAGGGACACCTCACTNAAAGTTCCGCCAGGGGGGGCTGGAACNGTTGTTGAAGTTAGAGTTTTCTCTCGACGGGGNGTTGATAAAGATGAGCGATCGCAAGCTATAGAACGTACCGAAATAGAACGGTTGGCAAAAGACCGAGACGACGAACAGGCAATCCTAGAGAGTGGTTTTTACGACCGTCTGAAAGAACAGTTGCTCGGTCAAAAATCAGNAACAGGACCAAAAGGGCTAAAAAAAGGCTCTATTATAACAGAGGAGGTCCTGCAAGAATTTACGCCCGGACAGTGGAGACAGATTGTACTTCAAGATAGTGGTAAAATGGACTACATTGAAGGTGCCGGGCAGGAATTCGATCGCGCAATTGAGCAACTGCAGGACCGTTTTGACAATAAGGTTGAAAAGCTGCAACGGGGTGATGAACTTCCGCCGGGCGTTATGAAAATGGTAAAAGTTTTTGTGGCTGTAAAGCGAAANCTTCAACCTGGCGATAAAATGGCGGGTAGGCATGGAAATAAGGGGGTTATCTCCAAAATTGCTCCCATTGAAGATATGCCCTATCTTGAAGACGGTACGCCAGTGGATATAGTTTTGAATCCGTTAGGCGTGCCCTCGAGAATGAATGTTGGTCAAATCNTAGAAACGCATCTGGGCTGGGCTTCTCACGGCTTAGGAAAACAAATTGCATCGATGGTTGATGAGATATCTAAAACAGCGGCATCGAAAGGGCTTCGGGAATCCTTAAACANCATTTATGGCCAAGCACAATACGANTCNCAAATAGCGCCATTGANCGATAAGGAAGTTCTCGAACTTGCAGGTAATTTAACAAATGGNGTTCCTATGGGNACNCCGGTTTTTGATGGTGCGAGAGAAGAGGATGTAGTTGAAATGCTGGAACAGGCAGGTCTTGACTCAGCTGGACAGGTAACTCTGATTGATGGGCGGACGGGTGAAGTGTTTGAGCGGAAGGTAACGGTTGGATATATTTATATGCTTAAGCTTCACCATCTTGTCGACGATAAAATCCATGCAAGATCAATCGGCCCTTATAGCCTAGTTACACAACAACCTCTTGGAGGTAAAGCGCAGTTTGGTGGGCAACGTTTCGGGGAGATGGAGGTCTGGGCGTTAGAGGCATACGGTGCAGCTTATACCCTTCAGGAAATGTTGACTGTAAAATCTGATGATGTTTCTGGCAGAACAAAAGTCTATGAGGCTGTTGTTAGAGGAGACGATAACTTTGAAGCAGGCATACCTGAGTCGTTTAACGTTCTCATTAAAGAACTAAGATCATTAGGTTTAAATGTGGATCTAGATCAACGGCAGTTATAATTAAAGTTAGGTACTTTAATGTGATGAAAATATTTGCCCCTCTAATAGTAAGAGAAAAAATCACTTCGGTTTTATACTCTGAAATGGAGGGTTTGGCGCTCAAATATGAGGAGTTTCTTAAATGAATGAATTAGTGAATTTCTTTGGACAACCCAGTGGAACAGACAGTTTCGATCAAATTAAAATATCGATTGCTAGCCCAGAGCGCATCCATTCTTGGTCTTTTGGAGAGATAAAGAAGCCCGAAACTATAAATTATCGAACATTTAAACCAGAACGAGACGGGCTTTTCTGCGCCCGTATTTTTGGTCCCATTAAAGATTATGAATGCCTTTGCGGAAAATATAAAAGAATGAAGTATAGGGGAATAATATGTGAAAAGTGTGGTGTGGAGGTAACGCTTAGCAAGGTAAGGCGGGAGAGAATGGGGCATATTGAATTAGCTTCACCTGTTGCCCACATCTGGTTTCTCAAATCACTACCTAGTAGGATAGGCCTTCTCCTGGATATGACCCTCAAGGAATTAGAGAGGATACTCTATTTTGAAAGTTTTGTGGTTTTAGATGAAGGATTCACCTCATTGAACCGCAGGCAACTAATGTCAGAAGATGAATACTTCGATGCGATGGATGAGTTTGGCGAAGATACATTCAGAGCATCTATTGGTGCCGAGGCATTGAAGGAGATGCTGGGCGAACTAGATTTAGAACAAGAGGTAGTTGAGATTAGAGAAGGGCTTCGGACAACAGGCTCCGAAATGAAGAGAAAAAAGTATGTCAAAAGGCTTAAGCTAATTGAGGCATTTATTGAGTCTGGTTGCCGTCCAGAGTGGATGATATTAGACGTCGTACCCGTTATTCCGCCAGAGTTACGTCCTCTCGTGCCTTTAGATGGAGGTCGTTTTGCTACCTCTGATCTGAACGATTTATATAGGCGTGTAATTAATAGAAATAATCGATTGAAACGCCTAATTGAGTTGAGGGCGCCTGATATAATTGTCAGGAATGAAAAGCGTATGCTTCAAGAGTCGGTGGATGCGCTATTTGATAATGGACGACGTGGGCGGGTTATTACTGGTGCGAACAAAAGACCCCTAAAATCTCTTTCGGATATGCTTAAGGGTAAACAAGGCAGATTCAGGCAAAATTTACTAGGAAAGCGAGTGGATTACTCTGGACGGTCGGTAATTGTTGTCGGTCCGGAGTTAAAACTTCATCAATGTGGTTTACCGAAGAAAATGGCATTGGAGCTTTTCAAACCTTTTATTTACTCGAAGCTAGAGCTCTATGGGTTGGCTACCACGATAAAGGCAGCAAAGCGTATGGTTGAAAAGGAGCGGCCAGAGGTTTGGGATATTCTGGAAGAAGTTATTCGGGAACATCCTGTGTTGCTAAACCGCGCACCTACTCTGCATAGATTGGGGATACAAGCATTCGAACCCGTACTTATAGAAGGAAAGGCAATTCAGTTACATCCATTGGTATGTACTGCTTTTAATGCGGACTTTGATGGTGATCAGATGGCTGTTCATGTCCCGTTATCACTTGAAGCTCAACTCGAAGCGCGTGTTCTGATGATGTCGACGAATAACATTCTCAGTCCAGCAAATGGTAAGCCTATAATCGTTCCTTCCCAAGACATCATTTTAGGATTGTATCACCTTACCATGGAACGTGATAATATGTTGGGGGAAGGCTCAATTTTTGCTGATCTAGCAGAAATGGAGCATGCCCTTCACGGAGGAGCTGTGCATCTGCATGCAAAGGTGAAGGCACGGATCGATACATTTGATGATGAGGGAAGCAAGGTCAAAAAAGTTGTTGATTCGACACCAGGCAGATTGAGACTTGCTCAGTATTTACCGGATAGCGCAAATATACCATTTGAAACAATCAACAAGTTAATGACTAAAAAGGAAATTTCAAATGTTATAGATAATGTATACCGCCACTGCGGACAGAAAGATACAGTTATATTCGCAGATAGGTTGATGACACTTGGATTTAGTCAAGCTTGTACAGCGGGTATTTCATTTGGAAAAGATGACCTAATCATTCCCGAGACTAAAAACGACCTTGTGGACACGGCCAGTCAAGAAGTTAAGGAATTTGAGCAACAATATCTAGATGGTTTAATCACACAAGGAGAAAAATATAACAAGGTGGTCGACGTGTGGTCACGCTGCACGGACCAGGTGGCCGAAGAAATGATGGGACGGATAATGAGTCCCGAAGAAGGCAAAGATGTTAACTCGGTTTGGATGATGGCGCACTCGGGCGCGCGAGGTTCGCCGGCGCAAATCAAGCAATTAGCGGGAATGCGTGGACTTATGGCTAAGCCTTCTGGCGAGATAATAGAGACCCCCATTATATCGAATTTTAAAGAGGGGCTAACGGTTTTAGAATACTTCAATTCCACACACGGTGCTCGAAAAGGCCTGGCGGATACGGCCTTGAAAACGGCAAACTCTGGATATCTGACACGTCGGTTAGTTGATGTAGCACAAGATTGTATTATTACAGAGGAAGATTGTGGAACAGAGCGGGGGCTAAAGGTAAGAGCTGTTGTAGAGGATGGCGAGATCGTTGAGCCATTAGCAGATCGGATACTTGGTCGCAGTGCTGTGTTTGATATTAAAGATCCAGTTACTGGCAACATCATAACTGAAGCAGGTGAGATTATCGATGAGGAAGCTGTCGAAGTTATCGAATCAGCAGACCTACTAAGAAATGCAGGTTTAGAGGAAGTTTCGGTCAGGTCCGTTCTAACCTGTGACACAAAAGTTGGCGTGTGCGCTGCCTGTTATGGGCGTGACCTCGCAAGGGGTACTCCCGTTAACGTCGGAGAGGCTGTTGGAGTTATAGCGGCTCAATCGATTGGAGAACCTGGTACGCAATTGACTATGCGTACATTCCATATAGGGGGAGCTGCGCAGAGGGGTGCAGAACAGTCAAGTATAGAGGCGGCATTTACAGCTAAAGTTAAGTTGACTAATAGAAATGTTGTAAAAAACTCTTCTGGTTCGTTAATAGTTATGAGCCGTAATATGGAAGCCACCCTATTGGATGATGAAGGCCGAGAGAGAGCTAAACATAGGGTGCCTTATGGATCGAGACTGCTCGCGGATGATGGTGTCAAGGTCACGCAAGGGCAGACGCTTGCGGAATGGGACCCGTATACAATTCCAATAATAACAGAGAAAGAGGGAATTGCTCACTATGTCGATTTGGTGGATGGTGTATCGATGAGAGAAGTAGTCGACGAAGGCACTGGTATCGCTTCCCGCGTGGTCTTTGATTGGAAACAGCAACCAAAAGGTTCGGAATTAAGGCCAAGGATAACACTACGGGACGAAAAAGGTGAGGTCATCGAATTGGAAAATGGTCTTGAGGCTCGATATTTCATGTCGGTTGATGCCATTCTCTCTGTTGAAAATGGTGCAACAGTTCAAGCTGGTGATGTATTGGCAAGAATTCCTAGAGAATCAACAAAAACTAGGGATATCACTGGAGGTTTACCGCGCGTTGCTGAACTATTTGAAGCAAGAAAACCAAAGGACTACGCTATTATTAGTGAATCTGAAGGCCGAGTTGAGTTTGGTAGAGATTATAAGACTAAACGCCGGGTTAATGTCGTTCCTTCCGACGCCGAGGCTGAGACTGTTGAGTATCTTATCCCAAAAGGGAAGCACTTAGCTGTTCAGGAAGGAGATTATGTTCAGGTTGGTGATTTATTGATGGATGGCAATCCAGTTCCCCATGATATTTTGAATATTCTGGGAGTTGAAGCTTTAGCTAACTATTTAATCAACGAAGTTCAAGATGTTTATCGTCTCCAGGGTGTTAAAATTAATGATAAGCATATAGAAGTCATTGTTCGTCAAATGCTCCAAAAAGTCGAAATCGAGGACGGTGGAGAAACCACATTACTAGTTGGGGAGACAGTAGATAGGGAGGAGTTCGAGCTTGCCAATGAAAAAGCAGAGGCGCAAGGGCTTGCAGTAGCGAGAGCCAAACCTGTTCTCCAAGGTATAACAAAAGCGTCCTTGCAAACCAAGTCGTTCATATCGGCCGCATCATTCCAGGAGACAACGCGTGTACTAACTGAAGCGGCTGTTTCCGGAAAAGTCGATAACTTAGACGGATTGAAAGAGAATGTTATCGTAGGTCGTCTTGTACCGGCAGGAACCGGAAGCGTGATGAATCGGTTCAAGCGTATTGCTAGTGACAGGGACAGAGAGCTCGCATTAGAAGAAGAAGCACGTGCAGCGTTGTCCGAAGAAGGCGCGGAAGAGACGATCAGTGCAGCGGAGTAATGAAAAGTAAATATATAATTTAATGCGAAATTAGCTAAAACACCATTCACGCGTAATATTATTACGAATTTAGGGGGCATGTGGTTATTTCCCCGTGTTAAGGTGATTTTGCGGTAAAAAAATGTGAATCTGTGCATTCTACACTTGACCAAAAGGGCAGTGATAAATAGTATCCGGCATCTTTTAGGGTCTCTGTAGTATCTTTCTGCCGGACGGAACTAGCTTCGCCAGGGATAAACCAGTGGCCCAAAAATATAACGGTTTTCGCGAAGACTGAGTTTTTGGTCTTTATAACGAAACAAGCGTGTAAAAATAGAGATCTCCACACGTAAGTTTCGTTTGTTTTTTTTGAATGATGAGGCGGGCGGTTTCTTAAATTAGACTTGGGGCCCATAGAGAATAGAGAAGCTGTTGCCCTTTAAACAGATTAGAAGTATTTGAACAGTGCTTATTGAATTAGGATTTAAATATGTCAAGACGTCATCGTGCTGAAAAACGTAATGTTCTTCCAGACGCAAAATACAAAGATCTTACGGTAAGTAAATTTATGAGTTGCCTCATGTATGATGGCAAAAGGTCAATTGCTGAGACTATAGTGTACGGTGCTTTTGATAAGATCGAAGAGCGAACCGGCCAGCAGCCGATAACAGTCTTTCATGAGGCTCTGGACAATATTAAACCGATGGTTGAAGTTCGTTCACGTCGGGTTGGAGGCGCCACCTATCAAGTTCCGGTGGAGGTTCGGAATGATAGGGCACAGGCGTTGGCTATAAGATGGACAATCGATGCGGCTAGAAAACGCTCAGAAAATACAATGGTAGATAGGCTATCCGGCGAATTACTTGACGCAGTCAATAACAGGGGAACAGCTGTCAAGAAGCGAGAAGATACTCACAAGATGGCTGAGGCTAACAAGGCTTTCTCCCATTATCGTTGGTAAACTAAGGGATAATTGACATGAGTAGAACTTTTTCCCTCGATCGCTACAGAAATATAGGGATCATGGCTCACATTGATGCGGGTAAAACAACTACTACAGAGCGTGTGCTGTATTATACCGGTCGTTCATACAAAATTGGCGAAGTTCACGATGGCAATGCCACCATGGATTGGATGGAGCAAGAGCAGGAGCGTGGTATTACTATAACGTCTGCTGCAACGACATGTCACTGGAATGAACACCAAATAAATATTATTGATACACCTGGTCACGTGGATTTCACCATAGAGGTGGAACGGGCATTGCGGGTACTAGACGGTGCTGTGGCAGTTTTCGACTCAGTAGCAGGCGTCGAACCGCAATCAGAAACCGTGTGGCGGCAGGCTGACAAATATAACGTCCCAAGAGTTTGCTTCGTTAATAAAATGGATAGAATAGGAGCGGATTTTTACCGTTGTGTATCAATGATTGTAGATAGACTCGGGGCGGTGCCGCTAGTCACTCAACTGCCGATAGGTAGTGAATCGGACTTTGTCGGGGTTGTAGATCTTATCTCGATGAAAGCAATAAGATGGTTAGATGAGAGCTTGGGGGCTGAGTTTGAGACGGTTGATATTCCAGCGGAATTGCTTCAACAGGCCACCGAATATCGTTCAACCTTGGTTGAATTAGCTGTTGAACAAAATGAGGAAGCTCTAGAGGCTTACCTTGAAGGACAGGAGCCAACACCTGAACAATTAAGAGCATGCATAAGGCAGGGTACGATCGATGGAGCTTTTGTTCCGGTTCTATGTGGCTCTGCCTTTAAGAATAAAGGCGTGCAGCCCCTGTTAGACTCGGTGGTGGACTACTTGCCTTCCCCATTAGATGTAGAGAACGTGAACGGCATACTGCCAAATTCTGAAGAAGAGGCCGTCCGGAAAAGTGATGACTCGGAACCATTTTCGGGTTTAGCCTTTAAAATAATGAATGATCCGTTCGTTGGTTCTCTGACCTTCTTACGCGTTTACTCGGGTATTTTGCAATCAGGAAGTACCGTTACTAATACCGTGAAAGATAAAAAAGAGCGCATAGGTAGAATGTTGCTTATGCACGCTAATAGCCGAGAGGATATCAAAGAAGCGAGAGCAGGCGATATTGTGGCTTTAGCTGGATTAAAGGATACAACGACTGGAGACACCTTATGTGATCCGCAGGCGCCCGTAATATTAGAGCGTATGGAATTTCCTGATCCTGTAATCGAAGTAGCAGTTGAACCAAAAACTAAAACTGATCAAGAAAAGATGGGTGCCGCCCTCGCTCGATTGGCAGCGGAAGACCCGTCTTTCCGAGTAACTTCGGACTATGAAAGCGGGCAGACTGTTATAAAAGGAATGGGCGAGTTACATTTGGAGATACTTGTTGATCGAATGAGGAGAGAATTCAAAGTCGACGCAAATGTTGGTGCGCCTCAGGTGGCGTACAGAGAGACAATTACCCAAACGGCCGAAATCGATTACACTCATAAAAAACAAACAGGTGGTTCGGGTCAATTTGCTCGGATAAAGCTAATATTTGAACCACTGCCTGCTGGATCGGGATTTGAATTTGAAAATAAAGTCGTCGGTGGCTCTGTTCCAAAAGAATATATCCCTGGCGTTGAAAAAGGGCTCGATACCTCCAAGGAAACTGGAGTGGTCGCTGGGTTCCCTCTTATCGACTTCAAAGTAACTTTAGTTGATGGAGCAAGCCATGACGTCGACTCGAGTGTTATGGCTTTTGAGATAGCTTCACGCGCTGCGTTTAGGGAAGGAGTTCCAAAGGCAAGCCCAAGGCTTTTAGAGCCAATAATGCGGGTGGAGGTTGTCACGCCAGAGGAATATATGGGAGATATAATCGGTGATTTGAATAGTCGCCGGGGTAATGTTGCTGGGATGGATCAACGTGGAAACGCTAGAGTCATTTCAGCAATGGTGCCGCTCGCAAATATGTTTGGGTATGTGAATACGCTTAGATCAATGAGTCAAGGTAGATCACAGTATACTATGCATTTTGATCACTACGACCAAGTTCCGCAAGCTGTTGCTGATGAAGTGACGGCAAAGCTGGCATAATATTTTGCAATAAAAGGTGAGAAATTTTTAGAAACATTTTTCAGACGGAGTATTTTTTCGATGGCAAAAGAGAAGTTTGAGCGTAACAAGCCTCATTGTAACATAGGTACTATTGGCCATGTTGATCACGGTAAGACGACACTGACCGCGGCTATTACTAAAATTCTAGCTGAGGCTGGTGGAGCTGATTACACTGCTTATGATCAAATCGATAAAGCGCCTGAAGAGAAAGCCCGGGGCATCACAATATCTACGGCTCATGTTGAATATGAGACTGGCGGTCGCCATTACGCGCATGTGGACTGCCCTGGTCATGCAGATTACGTTAAAAATATGATCACGGGCGCCGCTCAAATGGACGGAGCGATATTAGTTGTTTCCGCGGCTGATGGCCCCATGCCTCAGACTCGGGAGCATATTCTCTTGGCGCGTCAAGTTGGTGTCCCCGCACTTGTTGTTTTTATGAATAAAGTTGATCAGGTGGATGATGAAGAGCTTCTGGAGCTTGTTGAGTTAGAAGTTAGAGAACTGCTTTCTTCGTACGATTTCCCAGGTGACGATATTCCAATAGTAAAAGGTTCTGCGTTAGCCGCTATTGAAGATTCAGATACTGCAACGGGTAAAGATTCTATTATGGAGCTGATGACTGCAGTTGATGAGTATATCCCTCAGCCGGAGCGTCCAAAAGACCAGCCATTTTTGATGCCTATTGAAGATGTGTTTTCAATTTCTGGAAGGGGAACAGTTGTTACAGGACGTGTTGAGACAGGTGTAATCAACGTGAATGATCCAGTTGAAATTATTGGTATTCGCGAAACAGGCAAGTCAGTTTGCACTGGAGTTGAAATGTTCCGCAAACTGCTTGACCAAGGAGAAGCAGGCGATAATGTTGGATTATTGCTCCGTGGTATAAACCGTGATGATGTTGAGCGTGGTCAGGTTATAGCAGCTCCTGGATCTATTAGTCCTCATACAAAGTTTTCTTGTGAGGCGTATATTTTGACCAAGGAGGAAGGTGGCCGTCATACACCGTTCTTCTCTAATTATCGTCCTCAATTCTACTTTCGTACAACTGATGTGACCGGTTCTGTTGTGTTGCCTGATGGTACAGAGATGGTCATGCCCGGCGATAATATATCGATGGAAGTAAATTTAATTGCGCCGATAGCTATGGATGAAGGTCTGCGCTTTGCAATTCGAGAGGGTGGACGCACTGTTGGTGCAGGTGTTGTCTCTAAAGTTATAGAATAATAGAGGCAGAAAAGAGCATTACTCTAGCCTTCAGATGTTATTTAACTGGGGAAAAGTATGGATAGTCAGAATATAAGAATACGACTGAAGGCATTCGATCATAGAGTGTTGGATCAGTCAACTGGCGAGATAGTCAATACGGCTAAACGAACCGGCGCACAGGTGAGAGGACCTATACCGCTCCCAAACCGAATTCAAAAATTTACTATTTTACGCGGACCTCACGTAGACAAGAAAAGCCGGGAACAGTTTGAAATTCGGACCCACAAGAGATTGCTGGATATTATAGATCCAACACCCCAAACAGTTGACGCATTAATGAAGCTCGATTTGGCGGCGGGCGTTGACGTTGAAATTAAGCTCTAAGAGCGGAGATGATAGATGCGATCTGGAATGATTGCCCAAAAAGTAGGGATGACGAGAGTTTTTAGTGAAGACGGGAGTCACATCCCCGTAACGGTTTTGAAAGTTGAAAACTGCCAGGTTGTCGCTAGAAAGACGGATGAGACGGATGGTTATACGGCACTTCAAGTCGGGGTGGGTGGTGCAAGAGTAAAGCGTGTGCCAAAGCCAATGCGCGGATATTTTGCCAAGGCAAAAATTGAGCCAAAACAGCGGTTATATGAATTTAGAGTAAGTCCAGAAGCCCTGATTGATGTGGGTGCAGAAATTCTAGTTGACCATTTCATTCCAGGCCAGAAAGTCGACGTCGCGGGGACCTCTATTGGTAAAGGGTTTGCTGGAGCGATGAAACGGCATAATTTTTCCGGCCTGAGAGCTTCGCATGGCGTCAGCGTCTCCCATAGATCCCACGGTTCTACGGGAAATAGCCAGGACCCAGGCAAGGTCTGGAAAGGCAAAAAAATGGCCGGGCACATGGGTGACGCTAGAGTTACAACTCAGAACTTGACCGTCGTATCAACCGATCTTGGGAAAGGTATTATTTTGTTAAAGGGGGCGGTGCCAGGTTCGAAGGGTTCCTACGTTTTGATAAGCGATGCCGTGAAAGTTGATTTGCCGGAAACAGCGCCATTTCCTGCTTCAATAAAGACAACGAGTTCTGAGGATGCGGTAAATCAACCCATTAATGAATCTGATGATTTGGGAAAAGAAGTAAAAGAGCCGACTGAAGTAGTTGAAAGCGGCGAGGATAATAAAACCAATCTGGCTGCTGAAGATACACCGGATTCTGGGAGTGCAGACACGGAAGCGGGTGACGAAGAGGATGGTGGCAATGAAGTGTCAAGTTAAAGACTTCAACAATAAGGCAAAAGGCCAGATTGAGCTAAACGATAGCGTCTTCGGTATTGAACCAAGAAAAGACATTCTGGCTCGAACAGTAAACTGGCAATTAGCAAAACGGCGATCAGGAACGCATAAAGTTAAGTTAGTGGGCGATATAAGGGGTACAACGGCCAAACCTTTTCGTCAAAAGGGAACGGGTAGAGCGCGTCAGGGCTCCTCGAGGGCAACCCAATTCCGAGGAGGGGCAACAGTGCATGGACCAGTTGTGAGAAGCCATGGTTATAAGCTCCCCAAAAAAATAAGAAAACTTGCTCTTAAATGTGCTCTCTCTTCCAAACAAGTTGATGGAAAACTACTTGTCTTGGATAATTTTGAAGTTAGTGGCAAGACTAAAGATCTGGTGGAAACTATAAAAAAATTTGGTTTCAAATCAGTACTCTTTATTGATGGTCCAAATCAGAACACCGCATTCGCCCAGGCTTCTAGCAATATACCTAAATGTGACTTTCTGCCGTCAGCTGGTGCGAACGTATACGATATATTGCGGCGTGATTACTTAGTGCTAAGTAGAGAAGCAGTTCAACATTTAGAGGAGCGTCTTGGATGAGTATGAGGCCCCGCAACGCTGCAGAGGTAAAAATGACCTCGGAACGGATGTATCAAATTATAAGGTACCCAGTCGTGACCGAAAAAAGTACATTAGGTTCGCAATTTGGTCAGGCCACGTTTGTTGTCGATTTGCACGCAACAAAACCGGAGATAAAAGTTGCGGTTGAAACTCTCTTCGATAGAAAAGTCAGAGCTGTAAATACACTGCGACAAAAGGGAAAAGTAAAAAGATTCAGAGGCCGGTTAGGCAGGAGGTCTGACTTCAAGAAAGCAATTGTCACGTTTGAAGATGGCGGTGACATCGATGTAAGTCAGGGAGTTTAGCCAAATGGCATTAAAACACTACAACCCAACAACACCATCGCAACGGCAACTGGTAACTGTTGACCGGTCAGACCTTTGGAAGGGTAAGCCAATAAAAAAACTCACCCGGGGAATGAGTAAATCTGGGGGACGCAATAATACTGGTAGAGTTACCATGTGGCACCGAGGAGGTGGGCACAAGCGGAGGTATAGAATTGTAGACTTCCACAGGAAGAAATTTGACATTCCCGGTATTGTGGAGCGACTAGAATATGATCCTAATCGAACAGCGTTCATAGCTCTTATAAAGTATGAAGACGGTGAACAAGCTTACATATTAGCGCCACAGCGACTGGGTGTTGGCGATAAAGTGGTTGCAGGCTCTCAAACAGATGTTAAACCAGGCAACGCTATGCCTCTTAAAAACATTCCTGTCGGTACAATTTTGCATAACGTAGAGCTTAAAGCGGGTAAAGGTGGGCAACTTGCCAGGGCGGCAGGAACATATGTTCAGTTAGTGGGAAGAGAATCAGGCTATGCACTGTTGCGGTTGACATCGGGAGAGGTTCGGCGAGTTCGATCTGAATGTATGGCTTCAATAGGAGCAGTTTCTAATCCCGACCAGAAAAATATCAACTTAGGAAAGGCAGGGCGCAAGCGTTGGTTAGGAAAACGNCCTGTTGTCAGAGGCGTTGTTATGAACCCGATTGATCATCCGCACGGTGGCGGTGAAGGGCGTACGTCTGGTGGGAGGCACCCTGTGACTCCCTGGGGTGTTCCCACAAAAGGAAAAAGAACAAGAAATAATAAGAAGACGGACAGGTTAATTGTGCGTCGTCGGCGAAAATAAGAGAGGATTAGGATATTGGCTCGCTCTGTTTGGAAAGGCCCGTTTGTTGATGGCTATATGCTGAAGAAAGCTGAAACTGCACTTGAGTCGGGTCGCAACGACGTTATCAAAACGTGGTCAAGGCGTTCAACTATTATGCCACAATTTGTTGGCCTAACGTTCGGTGTACACAACGGGCAAAAGTTTGTGCCAGTTCTGATAACTGAGCACATGGTAGGGCACAAATTTGGTGAGTTCGCACCTACCAGAACCTATTTTGGTCATGCGGCTGATAAAAAAGCCCGTCGTTAATATTGGAGCGCATAGATATGAGTAAGACTTCGGCAGGACGTAGAGTTGGTGAAACAGACGCACTTTCTGTTCTTAAAAACCTTCGAGTCAGTCCGCAGAAACTTAATCTAATTGCAAGNATGATAAGGGGAATGGATGCAGAAAAGGCTTTGGCTGCTTTAACCTTCTCGCGGCGGAGGATNAGTAATGACGTTAAAAAGGCAGTGCAGTCGGCTATTGCAAATGCNGAAAACAATCACCANCTAGACGTCGATCGTTTATTTATAAAAGAAGCATTTGTCGGTAAAGCGATAACAATGCGCCGTTTTCGACCGAGGGCACGTGGCCGGACGGGAAGATTGAGGAAGCCATTTTCCCACTTAACAGTAGTAGTTAGTGAACGCCAGGAGACCGCATAATGGGACATAAAGTTAATCCGATTGGCCTTAGGTTAGGTATAAATAGAACTTGGGACTCGAGATGGTTTGCCGGCAAAGGATATGCTGACCTTCTTCATCAGGATCTGCGGATGAGGAAGTTTTTGCGCAAGCGACTGCAACAGGCNGGCGTTAGCCGCATCGTTATCGAGCGGCCCGCGAAAAGTGCGAAAGTTACGATTTACACAGCCCGACCCGGTGTCGTTATAGGGAAGAAGGGGGGCGATATCGAAAAACTTCGTTCTGAACTTTCCAGTATGACTGAAACAGATGTCAATCTGAATATAATAGAGGTTCGAAAGCCAGAAATCGATGCTAACCTTATTGCAGAAAACGTAGCGCAACAACTCAGCAGAAGAGTTGCTTTTAGACGAGCCATGAAAAGAGCTGTCCAGTCGGCTATGCGTTTAGGAGCGTTGGGTATTCGTATTAATTGTAGCGGGCGTTTGGGCGGTGCTGAAATAGCTAGAACGGAATGGTATAGAGAAGGTCGAGTTCCATTACACACTCTGCGAGCTGAAATTGATTATGGGGAGTCAACTGCCCAGACAACCTATGGGGCTTGCGGTGTAAAAGTCTGGGTTTTTAAAGGTGAAATAATGGCCCACGATCCAATGGCTCAAGACAAGCGTATGGCTGAGCTACAACCTGCCACGACCCAACGTTAGCGAGTGCGAAAGAAGGAATTAAATTATGTTAAGTCCAAAACGTACAAAATATAGAAAAGCCCATAAGGGNCGAATTCACGGAAATGCAAAAGGCGGGACTCAACTCAATTTTGGGGCATACGGGCTGAAAGCTCTTACACCTGCACGGGTAACGGCTCGCCAAATTGAGGCCGCTAGACGAGCGATAACAAGACATATCCGTAGGGCGGGCAGAGTATGGATCCGTATTTTCCCAGATGTCCCCGTCTCCAGCAAGCCAGCTGAGGTTAGAATGGGAAAAGGCAAGGGTTCGCCCGAGTTTTGGGTGTGCCGGGTAAAGCCTGGGCGAATAATGTTTGAGTTGGATGGTGTCCCGAGAGATTTAGCCCAACAGGCTTTCACGCTGGCATCAGCTAAACTCCCTGTTGACACCCGGTTTATTGCTCGGGTAGGCGGCGAGTGATACTAGGAGAATATNGTGCCAAATAAAACTGCTACTGATTTTCGAACTAAAACATCCGACGAATTGGAGACACAACTTGAAGNGTTATCCAAGGAACAGTTCAATCTACGTTTCCAAAGGGCAAATGGACAGCTAGAAAACACCGCACGTGTTAGGAAGATACGTCGCGATATAGCTAGAACAAAGCTAATAATATCGGAAAAAAGAGCTGAATCAGCGAAATAGTAGTCTAGACTTTGACAGGAGCAAATAAATGCCAAAGCGAGAATTGCAGGGTATAGTGGTTAGCGATAAGGGTGATAAAACGGTTGTCGTAAACGTCGAACGTCGAATAACCCATCCTGTTTATAAGAAAATTATTAAGAGGTCGAAGAAATTTTCGGCACACGATGAATCCAATAGTTGTAAAACAGGGCAAACAGTAAAAATTAGAGAATGCGCACCAAAGTCAAAAACCAAGACTTGGGAAGTCGTGGACTCGACGAATTAGTGAAGTTTTCTGAAATGGGACTCGAACGATGATCCAGATGCAATCAAACCTCGAAGTAGCCGATAACTCGGGGGCACGTCGCGTGCAGTGTATAAAGGTACTGGGAGGTTCAAAGCGCAAAGTTGCCGGTGTCGGCGATGTCATAGTGGTTTCGGTAAAGGAAGCNATCCCGCGAGGTCGTGTAAAAAAGGGAGAGGTTCTTAAAGCTGTTATAGTTAGAACAGCAAAAGAGATTAGAAGAGTGGANGGTTCGGCAATAAGATTTGATAGAAACGCGGCGGTACTTATTAACAACCAGAATGAACCAATTGGAACGCGTATATTTGGGCCTGTGACAAGAGAATTAAGAGCCAAGCGTTTCATGAAAATAGTATCGCTTGCGCCAGAGGTGTTGTGATGAGCAGTAAAATAAAAAAAGGTGATAACGTCATGGTTATGACGGGTAAGGACAAAGGAAAAACCGGCGAGGTGTTGAGCGTTTTACCTGCTAAAGAGCGATTGCTTGTTCGAGGGGTAAATATCGTTAAAAGGCATACAAAACCGAGCCAAACAGCTCCAGGTGGCATAATAGAGCGTGAAAATGCAATTCATATATCGAACGTTGCATTAGTTGACCCTACTTCTAACAAAGCGACGAAGATTGGATTTCGGATCCTAGAGGATGGCCGAAAGGTTAGGTTTTCCAAATCCTCTAGTGAAATCTTAGACGCGTAACTTGAATTGGATGTATTGAAAATGACGCGTTTAAACGAGATGTATACGAAGTCCATTAGGCCAGACCTGCTTCAGCAGCTTGGCTATAAAAATCTTTTGGAAGTCCCAAAACTACAAAAAATTGTTATAAATACTGGACTCGGGGAAGCAGTTCAGGATTCAAAGAAGGTCGCATCGGCTGTAGCAGATCTCGCTAAAATAACTGGTCAGAAACCTGTCATAACGAAAGCTTCGAAATCAGTGGCAGGGTTCAAGTTGCGTGAGGGTATGCCCATAGGGTGTAAGGTAACGTTGCGTCGNGATCGTATGTATGAATTTCTGGATAGGCTAATAACAATAGCATTGCCTAGAGTTAGAGATTTCCGTGGTCTTAACCCATCTAGTTTTGATGGCTGCGGAAATTACGCAATGGGGTTAAAGGAACAAATAGTTTTTCCCGAAATTGATTACGACCAAATAGATACAATACGTGGAATGGATATTNTATTTGTCACGTCTGCGAAAACCGATGACGAAGCCCGCGAACTACTGCGGCGATTTGATTTTCCGTTCACTGACTAAAGGGGTGGAGGTGTAAATGGCTAGAAAGAGCTCTATAGAGAAAAATAAAAACCGTGCTAATAAAGTTGTTTTGCACGCCAATAAACGGGCCCGTCTCAAGGCAATTGTAAGCAATAAGGAGCTTCCTATTGAGGAGCGATTTCGTGCNGGTTTAAAGCTAAATGAAATGCCAAGAAATGGTGCAAAAATTCGACTTCGGAATAGATGTCAAGTTTCAGGTCGNCCAAGAGGGTATTACAGAAAGTTTAAAATGTCTCGTATAGCTCTGCGTGATCTGGGTTCAGCTGGTCAGGTTCCTGGNTTAGTAAAGTCAAGTTGGTAGGGGGATTGATATGACAATGAGTGATCCACTTGGGGATATGTTGACACGTATTCGTAATGGGCAAATGGCTCGAAAAAGTGTTATCTCTAGTCCTAGTTCGAGGATGCGAAGCAATGTTCTAGAGGTGCTNAAACGCGAGGGTTATATAAGAGGTTTTTCAAAGTCAGACCCTCAGGAATCTAAGAATTCGNCAGAACTATCAATAGAACTTAAATATTATGANGGGGAACCGGTTATTCGCGAAATTAAGCGCGTGTCAAAGCCAGGCCGNCGTGTTTACGCAAAAATTAATGATCTGCCAAGAGTATTTAATGGGCTTGGAATTTCTATTATTTCCACTCCGCGAGGGGTCATGTCTGATAATGAAGCTAGAGCCGCTAATGTAGGTGGCGAAGTTCTCTGCCAGGTATTCTGAGATTAGGAGTGTTGCGAAATGTCTCGAGTAGGTCAAAGTCCAGTAAGAGTTCCAGATGGTGTCTCCATAGAGCTGTTAGATGGCGTGTTAACTGCTAAAGGTAAGCTGGGGGAACAATCTTTGCCAATCTCTGATCAAGTGGATGTCTCAATAAAAGAGGATATCGTCACCGTGACCCCTAAAAGTGAGACTAAGCGATCCCGTTCTATGTGGGGCACTACTAGAGCAAGGATTAATAATATTTTAACAGGCGTGAACGAAGGGTTCACAATAGATTTGGAAATAAACGGTGTTGGTTACCGGGCCGCAGTTGAAGGGAAAGACCTAGTCTTGTCGCTTGGCTTTAGCCATCCTGTTAGATATCCTATACCCGAGGGTGTGACTATGAAATGTGAGCGCCCAACGGCTATTTCTATTCATGGAGGAGATAAGCAAAAGGTAGGGCAGTTAGCTGCAGAGATAAGGGCATATAGACCCCCGGAACCGTTTAAAGGGAAGGGTATTAAATATGCNGACGAAACAATAAGAAGAAAAGAAGGTAAGAAAAAGTAAGGATNAGATTATGTTGAAATCGAAGGAACTTTTTCTTAAGCGTGCACGTCGTAATAGGCAAGCAATAAGAAAAAAAAGCGATAATAAATTGCGCCTGTCTGTATTTCGGTCATCTAAAAATATTTANGCACAACTTATAGATGATGAACNAGGAAATACGTTGGTTGCNGCTTCGTCGCTAGATAAAGAGTTAAAAGCAAAAATTAAGTCAGGAAATAATAAGCCAGCGGCTGAAGCTGTTGGGAAACTAGTGGCGGAACGAGCTCTTAAGGAGGGGCTTAATNACGTCGTTTTCGATCGGGGGGGATATCGNTACCACGGACGTGTAAAAGCTCTCGCCGAGGGTGCACGCGACGCCGGTCTCAAATTTTAAAGGAACGCTTAAATGGCACGAGTAGATAGGCAAGAAAGAGGTAATCGGGAGCAAAAAGAAGATCCTGAATTGATTGAAAAATTAGTCGGTATCAATCGAGTTGCCAAGGTNGTGAAAGGTGGCAGGCGATTTGGCTTTGCCGCTTTAGTTGTTGTTGGCGATGGTAGAGGAAGAGNCGGGCATGGAGCAGGTAAAGCTCGCGAGGTTCCCGAGGCCATACGGAAAGCTACGGAACAAGCTAAACGTTCCATGGTACGAGTTCCTTTACGGGAAGGTAGGACCCTTCATCACGACATTAAGGGTGATTATGGGGCGGGTCATGTAATACTCCGGTCAGCTCCGGCCGGGACTGGTGTAATTGCTGGTGGCCCTATGCGCGCAATATTCGAATCTCTGGGTGTGCAAGATGTGGTTGCAAAATCAACAGGATCATCCAACCCACACAATATGATTAAGGCAACCTTTGCGGCATTAAATAAAATTGGTTCCCCTCGGTTGGTCGCTGCAAAGCGAGGGAAAAAGGTAGCTGAGGTTTTTGGACGAAATAATACTGACGTGAACTCGTCCTCTCCAGAAAAATAATAGTTTCAATAGGTAAAGCTAATGGCGAAAGAAAAAAATAATATACAGACCTTCAGGGTTACGCAGGTTAGGAGCGCTATCGGGCGTAAGCCAGGACAAAGGGAAACTCTTATCGGCCTGGGTTTAAATAAGTTAAATAAAAGCAGTGTATTAGAGGATACACCATCGATAAGAGGTATGGTTGAAAAAGTTAAACACCTCGTTCGCGTTGAGTAAGGTAACCAACTACCAATGGATTGCTCGTAAAATTCCTAAGGAAAATAGGCTATGAGATTAAATGAAATAAGTGATAACGAAGGCGCAACTAAAAATCGCAAGCGCGTAGGTCGGGGAGCTGGATCGGGAACTGGAAAAACCAGTGGCCGAGGGCATAAAGGGCAAAAATCTCGTGCAGGAGCTACCATTAACGGTTTTGAAGGCGGGCAAATGCCGATTTATCGTCGTTTGCCTAAACGGGGGTTCAAGAATCCCTTCCGTAAACAATTTTGTGTTGTGAATATAGACGATATACAGAAGGCAATCGACTCTGGAAAAATCAAAGCTGGAGCAGAATTAGACGAAAAAGCTTTAAGAGAATTCGGTTTAGTAGGTAAAGGTAGAACAGGTATTCGTGTCTTAGGACGTGGGGAAATCAGTGTGGCTGTTAATTTAAGTGTTACAGGGGCCTCGAAGACCGCAATTTCGGCTATAGAGAAAGTTGGCGGCAAGGTTACTATCACAGCGAAATTAGACAAAAACTTAGACTAGGGTAGGTAGCATGGCGTCTAGCGCCGAACAATTTGCATCTTCTTTTAACTTTAGCGCAATTTCGAAAGCGGCCGAGTTAAAAAAACGAATATGGTTCACCCTAGGTGCGCTCATCGTTTATAGACTTGGAACATATATTCCTATCCCTGGAATAGACCCGGGAATTCTGGAAGAGATATTCGAGCAGAACGCCGGCGGTATTCTGGGCATGTTCGATATGTTTGCTGGCGGAGCATTGGGCAGGATGACCATTTTCGCTTTGAACATAATGCCCTACATCTCCGCTGCAATAATCATGCAGCTCATGACGGCGGTGTCACCTAATCTAGAGACTTTAAAAAAAGAGGGTGAAGCGGGTCGGAAAAAGATTAATCAGTATACAAGATATCTCACTGTCCTGTTAGCGGCGGTTCAGGCGTATGGGATATCAGTCGGATTGGAAAATATGGCAAGTGGAGGCAACTCTGCTGTCACGAACCCTGGTTTATTTTTTAGAGCAACTACTGTAATTACGCTAGTTGGGGGCACAGTTTTCTTGATGTGGCTGGGCGAGCAGATAACCGCACGTGGAATAGGCAATGGTATATCCTTGATAATATTCGCCGGTATTGTAGCTAACCTTCCACAGGCGTTAGCAGGTACTCTAGAACTTGGAAGAACTGGTGCTCTATCGGCGGCCTTTATAATACTACTGGTACTGATGGCCGTGGGCGTAATTGCGTTTATAGTTTTCATAGAGCGGTCCCAACGCAGAATAAATATCCAATACCCCAAGCGACAGGTAGGGAATAAAATGACTGGTGGGGAGTCATCCCACCTTCCGCTGAAATTAAATGTTTCAGGAGTAATACCGCCGATTTTTGCAAGCTCTATCTTGCTCATGCCAGTGACCTTTGCTCAATTTTCGGCTAGTGGTGGTGGGCCAGAGTGGTTAAATACTATTAATGCGCTCCTAGGTCGTGGACAACCACTCTATCTTGCGGTGTATATTGGACTAATTGTCTTTTTCGCATTTTTCTATACAGCTATCGTTTTTAATCCTGCTGAGACTGCAGATAATCTGAAGAGATATGGCGGTTTCGTGCCTGGAATAAGACCAGGTAAGAATACTGCTGATTACCTGGATTACGTTCTAACTCGGCTGACGGTCGTAGGGGCCATGTACCTAGCCGCCGTTTGCATGTTGCCAGAGATACTAATTAGTCAGTACCAAGTACCCTTTTACTTTGGTGGGACTAGTTTGCTTATTGTTGTAACTGTAACGCTCGATACTGTTGGGCAGGTTCAATCGCATTTGATAGCGCATCAATATGATGGACTGATAAAAAAATCCAAACTGCGAGGTAGGCGCGGATGAATATCATCTTAATTGGGCCACCAGGGGCAGGCAAAGGAACCCAAGCTGCGTTTCTGGAGAATAATTTCAGTCTGAAGCAGTTGTCTACGGGCGATATGTGCCGTGCCACAATGAAAGAAAATACAGATCTTGGAAATAAAGTCCGAGTCATCGTAGAAGCAGGTGACCTCGTACCTGACGATATAATGGTCCAAATGATATCAGAGCGTATAGTAGCTCCTGACTGCACCAACGGTTTCATTTTAGATGGATTTCCTCGTACCGTGCCTCAGGCAGAGGCCCTTGCTGAGATGCTGGATCATAAAGAACTAAAGATTGATTGCGTTATTTACTTTTCGGTGGACGATGAAATTTTGTTAGAGCGCATCAGAAGCAGGATTTCTGAAACACCGCCGGATCAGCGACGAAAAGATGATAACGAAGAAACACTGGGTCACCGACTGAAAGTATACAACAAACAAACTGCACCACTTCTTCCATTTTATGAAAAACATGGTGCTTTAAAGACAGTAGACGGAATGTTGCCTGTCGAGGAAGTAAGCCTGAAACTGGTGGATATTTTAAGGAGTAAAAAAGCTGAATAAGAGGCAACGTTATTGACTTGGCCTCGTTGATCCGTATAATCCAGCGCCTTGGGGTGTGAGAGGCGCTGTAATGAAGATTTTGGCGTAAAAAGGGCTCGTGTCCTTGGAGCAACGACAAAACCTCAGTTGTTTGTAACTTTATAGGGGAGTAGTTATTTTGGCGCGCATAGCGGGAGTCAATATTCCGACGCAGAAACGGGTGCAGGTTGCTCTTACCTACATCTATGGTATTGGCCAAACCACGGCTTTGGATATATGCCAAAAATTGGATATTCCGGCAGAGCGTAGGGTTAGTGACCTGATGGAAGATGAGCTGACACGGATACGTGAAATGATAGATGGTGACGTCGTGGTTGAGGGGGATNTGCGNAGAAAAACGGCTATGGACATAAAACGTTTGATGGATCTTGGGTGCTACAAAGGGCTCAGACATCGAAAGAGCCTCCCCGTGCGTGGGCAGAGAACCCATACGAATGCTCGGACACGTAAAGGTCCGGCAAAAGCTATAGCAGGTAAGAAGAAGTAATAAGATAATCGGTTCTTCGAAGTGGAAGAGTGATATGGCAAAACAACCGACACAAACGCGCGTCAAACGCCGTGAGAAAAAAAACATAACAGCAGGCGTAGCGCACGTGAACGCTACATTTAATAATACTATGATAACAATCACNGATGCGCAGGGCAATGCGATCTCCTGGTCATCGGCAGGAGCGATGGGGTTTAAAGGTTCAAGGAAATCGACACCCTATGCTGCTCAAGTTGCAGCAGAGGATGCCGGCAAGAAAGCTGCTGACCATGGTATGCAAATTCTCGATATAGAGGTCAGTGGTCCGGGCTCCGGGCGGGAGTCCGCTTTAAGAGCTCTGCAGACAGTGGGTTTTCAAGTAAATTCAATTAAAGATGTAACGCCCATCCCCCATAATGGATGTCGCCCTCCAAAAAGAAGGCGTGTTTAGGAGAAAATTAGCAATATGATATGTTCCGCGTTATTTTCGCGGGCTATTTCGTGTGAGTTTCTAGGAACTTAAGAACAGTAACTGGCTTTAAAAGTGATAATAGCGAGGTTTTTGCGGTGATTCAGAAAAATTGGCAAGCTCTAATCAAACCTACTAATCTGGAGGTATTACCTGGTGGCGAACCTGGGATAAAAGCTACTGTTGTAGCTGAACCGTTAGAACGAGGTTACGGACTAACCCTTGGAAATGGTCTCCGGCGGATACTTTTATCATCTCTGCAGGGTGCAGCGGTAACAGGTATTCAGATCGACGGTATCCTGCATGAATTTACTACCATTCCAGGCGTGCGTGAAGATGTGACCGATATGGTGCTTAACATAAAGTCAATGGCTTTGCGTATGGAGGGGGAAGGTCCTAAGAAAATGCGCTTAAAAGCCGAAGGTCCCGGCGAGGTTACAGCTGGCATGATAGATACTGGCGCCGATGTGGAATTAATGAATCCAGAGTTGGTCTTGTGTGCACTCGATAAAGGGGCGACTTTGACAATGGAATTTACGGTTGAGACTGGCAAAGGATATGTCCCAGCAAACTCAAATCGTTCAGAAGAGTCGCCAATTGGGATGATCCCCGTTGACGCGGTTTTTAGTCCGGTGAGGCAAGTCTCATACAAGGTAGAGAATAGCAGGGTGGGGCAAGTTACGGACTTTGATAAGCTTACACTTAACTTAGAGACCGATGGTTCAATGACACCAGAGGATGCAATAGCGTATGCGGCACGAATATTACAGGATCAACTTCAGTTATTCATAAATTTTGAGGAGCCAAGCCAAGCTGAAGAAAAAGACGAGACACAAGAGTTACCGTTCAATAAAAACTTGTTAAGAAAAGTCGATGAGCTAGAGTTATCCGTACGGTCGGCTAACTGTTTGAAAAATGATAACATAGTTTATATCGGGGATTTAGTTCAAAAAAGTGAGCCCGAAATGCTTCGCACACCCAACTTTGGAAGAAAAAGCTTGAATGAAATTAAAGAAGTACTCGGTACGATGGGGCTTTCCCTCGGGATGGATGTTATGAACTGGCCACCAGATAATATAGAGGAGTTAGCCAGGAGATTAGAAGAACCTTTCTGAGTTATTTATACTTAAGTAGATGAAATAAAGTAGGAGTAGCAGATATGCGCCATGGCAAGTCTGGGAGACGTCTAAACAGGACAGCAAGTCATAGAAAAGCAATGTTCCAAAATATGGCTAATGCTCTAATCAAGCACGAACAAATCGTTACTACCCTCCCAAAAGCTAAGGACCTTCGGCGGGTAGTAGAAAAACTCATTACATTGGGAAAAACAGGCACGCTGCATTCTCGGAGAATAGCCTACTCTCGACTTCGCGACGAAAAAATGACCAAAAAGCTGTTCGATGTTCTTGGTGAGCGATATATGGATCGACCAGGAGGGTATACCCGCGTATTAAAAGCAGGATTTAGATACGGTGACAGTGCTCCAATGGCCGTAATTGAACTCGTAGATCGTGATGAAGACGCGCGTGGTCTGGACTCTGGCTATATCCCCGAATTAGACGACGAAGAGACTGTGGCGACACCGGCCGCAATCTAAATATGGATCGTTCCAGCATCAAGAGATGTACAGCGGTCTCAGGCGCAGGGTGCCTTGAATCAAAAAAATAGCTTAGATGTTAACTTGTTAGTACTTCACTTTATGGCATAGTTGCGATTTAACCAGAATATGGCAGTATGAAGGGGCTCACTCTGACTTAGCAAAGAAGGCGCTTTTTTCGATATGCTGCTTGCCTACTTTTTTAAAACATTTCTAAGAATAAAAGTATTAGTTCTAGCTCTCGTAGTCTTAATAGACTGGATGTTTCCTGTTTTTGGCATGGCCAGGGAAATTCCTAAAACGCGAGATGCAATTAAACTTAGCTTTGCGCCGCTTGTTAACCAGACAGGACCAGCGGTTGTAAATATTTTTGCTAAAACCCAACGAATGGAAAGAGCACAACCCCCATTATTTGCGGATCCATTCTTTAAACAGTTTTTTGGTGATCTGTTTGAACAACGTCCGCGAATGCGAAATCATCAATCACTTGGTTCAGGTGTTATAATCAAGCCGAGTGGCATAGTCGTGACCAATAATCACGTTATTTCTGGTGCTACTAAGGTGAAAGTTGTTCTGTCAGATCGAAGAGAATTTGATGCTAAAATCCTGTTGGCAGATAAAAAAACCGATTTAGCAATTCTGAAGTTGGATATTGGACTTGGGAAACTGCCATTTATCGAATTGCGGGACTCAGATACGTTGGAAGTCGGTGATTTAGTTCTAGCTATTGGAAATCCCTTTGGTGTTGGGCAGACTGTTACCAGTGGTATTGTGTCTGCTTTGGCAAGAACTGCTGCCGGTATTACAGATTATAGTTTTTTTATACAAACAGACGCCTCAATAAATCCAGGTAATTCTGGCGGAGCATTAATCGCGATGGATGGCCGATTAATAGGCATTAATACAGCTATTTTTAGCAATAAAAGCGGTACTGGTGGGTCAATTGGAATTGGATTTGCAGTGCCTTCCAATATGGTCAAGACGGTTGTCGATTCTGTTGGGAAAGGGAAAGTTATAAGGCCATGGCTCGGTGCTACTGGACAAACAATAGATATTGATTTGGCCAGGGAATTTGGATTAAAGAGACCCGCGGGAGTAATTATAAATGAAGTTTACCCCGAAAGTTCTGCTGTTGATGCAGGTTTGAAACCCGGCGATATCGTTCTCTCCATTGATAACAAGTCAGTAGAAGACCGGGATGTGCTTCGCTATCGGATAGCGACACTAGCATTAGGTAAAACATTTTCTATGGAAGTTATTAGAAATGGCAAACCTGCCATCCTTCGTTTTAAAACAAAGGCCCCTCTTACAAAACCTCAACCTAACACGCTAGAGGTCAAAGGTCGAAATCCATTTAATGGCGCTGTTTTGGCAAATTTGTCACCAGCTTTCGCACTTGATAATGGTTTAGACGATATGAAGCGTGGTGTCGTGATTGTCCGCAGTCGAAGAGGAAGTGTTGCCGAACGACTCGGGTTGAAAAAGGGAGACATTGTTCTCACGATAAATTCAAAAAAAATATCGGCGGTGAAAATTTTTAAAGATATAGTGTCGATCAAACGTAAGTTATGGCGCATTTCAATTCTGCGTGATGATAAAGTTTTGACGACCGAGATCCCTGATAATTAAATGGAAAATCTTTTTCAAAATTTGATAAAAAGACCACTAGCTGAAAAAATGCGCCCCACAAGTTTAGAATCATTGGTGGGACAAGAGCACTTGCTCGGCCATGATGCGCCACTGGGAAGAATGCTTCGTGAAAGACGCGCCTCATCTATGATTCTTTGGGGGCCTCCGGGTTCAGGTAAAACAACTTTAGCTAGAGTGATGGCTGAACATGTAAATATTAGATTCGAATCTTTATCCGCAGTTTTTTCCGGCGTATCAGATCTGCGTAAGGTGTTTGATCAAGCTGTAGAAAGAAAGAAAGTAGGAACGGACACTTTGTTGTTTGTAGATGAAATACATCGGTTCAATCGGGCTCAACAAGACAGTTTTCTTCCTTTTGTTGAGGATGGAACAGTTGTATTGGTTGGAGCCACCACAGAGAACCCCTCATTTGAACTCAATTCCGCGCTTCTCTCTCGCTGTCAGGTTTTTATATTGCAGAAAATTGGTAAAGTGGGTCTGGAAACTCTTCTCAAGCGAGCAGAAGAGCTCGAAGGCAAAGAACTCCCTCTTCAGCAAAAGGCGAAAGATAATTTATTGGCGATGGCAGATGGTGATGGCAGGTTTTTACTGAATATGGCTGAGGAACTTTTCCACTTACCTTCAGTTCCTAAACTATCTTCAGATGATTTGGCGCAGGCAGTTCAAAAAAAAGTACCAATCTACGATAAAAACAAAGATGAACATTATAATTTGATAAGTGCGCTTCATAAATCACTTAGAGGATCTGATGTTGATGCGGCTTTATATTGGTTAGCTAGAATGTTAGCAGGCGGTGAGGATCAAAATTACATAATGCGCCGTTTATTGAGGGTAGCTTCAGAGGACATCGGCATGGCTGATCCGAATGCTATTACCCATGCTTTATCATGCTGGGATGGGTATAGAAAGGTGGGGTCGCCGGAGGGTGATCTCTTTCTTGCGCAATCTGTAATTTACTTAGCTACAGCACCAAAATCTAACGCAGTATATGAAGCCCTTTCGAAAGCATCTTCAATCGCGAAAAAGAATGCGGGGCTGTCGCCGCCAAAACATATATTGAATGCCCCCACTGAGTTAATGAAGAGCCTGGGATACGGGAAAAACTATTCATATGATCATGATTTTGCTAACAGCTTCTCGGGGCAAAATTATTTCCCGGAAGAAATGGAAAGGTTGAGTTTTTATAAACCAAAAGAAACTGGTTTTGAGAGAGAAGTCAAAAAACGTTTGCAGTACTGGGCAAAACTTAGGCAGGAAAAGGAGTAACAGAAAGCTGAACTTCGATGGATTTATAGGCGTCGATTGGTCGGGAGCGAAAGGCCCAAACTTACCTGGTCTTCAAGTGGCTATTGCTGAACCAGGTACAAAGCCGCCGTATTTAGTAAGACCACCAAAGGGTCGATGGTGGAGTAGACATTTATTCGCTAGTTGGCTACTAGAAAGGCTTAAATGTCATCGTCTCTTGATAGGTGTTGATTTCGCCTTTGGCTATCCATTCGCTGACGAAGGGAGTTTTTTCCCGGGTTTAGATTTTCAATTAAAAACAGCCCCTGCGTTGTGGAGGTTGGTTGAGGAATATACGGAAGCGAGTTCAAATTTTTACGGAGCGAATTTTTACAAGCGAAAGGACGTAGAGTTTCATCGTTACTACCTATCACCATATGGAAAGGGAAACCTATATAAATTCCGCCAACGTTTAACTGAAGTGGTGTGCTCTGCTGTCACGTCCCCACACCCCGTATTAAAATGTATAGGTGCAGCAAATGTTGGTACCGGGTCATTAGCCGGTATGCGTGTTTTAAGGTATTTGTCGGCTGAGATACCGGAATATCTGTCTGTATGGCCATTTAATCAATCAATTGAAAGTTCCTGCATAGTTGAAGTATTTCCGCGTCTGTACTTCAAATTAGCTAATAAGGATCCGCGTTCTTGGAAAGATATAGGCAACATCAATGAAACGTTGGTTTATTATAAATCTGGAAAGGTGACCAGCAAATTTGAAATTAATACAGAAGATGAAGCAGATGCTTTGGTTACCGCTGCCGCCTTGAGGTTTTTATATACCGACGAGGAGTTGTGGTCGGCACCAAAAAGTTTTGAACCGGCAACCCAAGCAGAGGGTTGGATATTTGGTGTAAAATAAAAAGGCTATAATTTATGAAAATTATACTCATGGTGGCAATAGGTGGTGCGATAGGCGCAATTGCGAGGCAGCAATCTAATCAATTGATTATGAGGATTTTTGGGGGAGAGTTTCCAATTGGTACGATCTTCGTGAATATCCTCGGATCTTTTATAATGGGATTGCTCTTTGAACTTTTTGCAACAAAGATAACACTCAGTGATGAATGGAGGTCACTTATTTTCACGGGTGTTTTAGCCTCGTTTACAACCTTTTCTAGCTTCGCCTTGGACGTAGCTCTGTTGAGTGAGCGCAATGAATATTATTACGCGCTGTGCTACATAGGAATGTCAGTGGTTCTTTCAATTGGAGCCTTGTTTGTTGGATTATGGGTGATGAGAGGATTGCTCACTTGACTATAGTGCAAATACAAACGATAGAAAAACAGGATTCAGAGATTCGTCTTGACCGATGGTTCAGGGACCGATATCCACATCTAGGCCAAGGTGCTATCGAGAAGTTGCTGCGTACCGGTCAAATTAGGGTTGATGGTCGCAGGGTAAAGGCTAATTTTAGATTGGAAGCGGGGCAAAAAGTCCGCGTCCCGCCAATAGCATCACCCGCGAGGTATGAACAAGCCAAAGAAATTAAACTTAATAGAAAAGCCGCTGATGAATTAGGTCACACTTTAGCAAGTTCGGTACTGCACTTAGATGAGGAAATAATTGTAATAGATAAACCTGCAGGACTTGCCGTCCAAGGTGGAACTAGTATCAATCAACATATAGATGGCGTTCTTGATACGCTAACATTTGGTAATCCGCAGAAGCCAAAATTAGTTCATCGATTAGATAAGGATACATCGGGTGTACTTGTGCTCGCACGAGATCGCAAAGCTGCTCAGTGGTTAACTAAACATTTTCGTGAGCAAGCTATTGAAAAAACGTATTGGGCGCTTGTAGTTGGAGAACTTAGGCCGGTAAAAGGAAAAATTGACTCGCCCCTTAAAAAAACTATTAGAGAAAATAATGAAAAAATGAGAATAAATACAAAGGATGGGCAAACGGCAATTACCCACTACGCTATAGTCGAGCAATTGGGAAGAAAAGCCTCTTGGGTCGCCATGCGCCCTAAGACTGGTAGAACCCATCAACTGCGGGTGCATATGGCATCCTTAGGAACGCCAATTCATGGAGATGGAAAATATGGCGGCAGGACAGCGTTTTTAGATCTGCAGGGTATATCGAAAAAGATTCACTTACACGCGCGTGATATACGAATCAGATGCCCAAATGGGAAAGAACTTTTTATCACAGCTGATTTACCAAATCATATGAAGAGTTCCTGGTCACAGCTTGGGCTGGACACTAAAAATTATAAAGATCCTTTTGGAGAATGGTTATAAGTCAGCTTATTTTTAAATTAATGTAAATCGCAGATGGTAGACCGTTTGCGTTTGATGCTAGGATTCAGTTTTAGTGAGATTATATGAAGCGTTTTTATAAAAAAGTTGAAGTAAATTCAATCGATACAGGTTTCGGAATAACTCTGGACGATAAAGCTCTTTTATCTCCTGGCAAGACTAAATTAGTAGTGCCGACGAAGACGCTTGCAAATGCAATTGCAGATGAGTGGGGAAACCAAGAAGGCCAGATAATTCCTAGTACAATGCCCTTTATGACGTTGAGTTCAACTGCAGTTGATAGAGTTCGCCCTCGATCTGACGACACTATAGACGAAATATTAAGTTTCCTTGAAACAGATTTATTATGTTATCGAGCTCAAGAGCCGGATGCCCTCGTTCTTGAGCAAAATGAGGTTTGGCANCCACTTTTAAACTGGTGTGAGGGCTTAATAGGCTCTGCCTTTAATGTTACCTCNGGAATAATGCCCGTTTCGCAAGTCCCCACTTTAGTTCCTTCAGCGCGAAAAATNCTTCGNTCTTATAATNATTTTNAGCTGTTGGGGCTNCATCAATTTACAAGTATCTCTGGATCAGCTGTNATCGGCCTCGCCCTTTNGGAAAATNATATTGAATTAGAAGCAGCCTACCAGGCANCATTTATTGATGATTACTTTCAGATAAATAATTGGGGTGACGATGCAGACGCATCATTACGAATTGCGAATAGACGTCGAGAAATGCTAGAAATAAAAGAGTTCTTAGATTTATTGTAATCAAGAAAATAACCTATTTTATGAATAAATATTCCATTTGATCTGGTAGGTGACATGCAAGATATCATAAGAAAATTAGAAGAAATGCGTGAAAAGGCTCGTTTAGGTGGTGGCGAGAAACGCATAAAAGCTCAGCACTCAAAGGGAAAGTTAACAGCCCGCGAAAGAATAGAGATTCTTTATGATGAGGGATCTTTTGAAGAATGGGATATGTTCGTGGAGCATCGCTGTAACGATTTCGGGATGGAAAAAGAAAAGATACCTGGTGACGGTGTTGTAACAGGTTTTGGTACAATTAATGGCCGCTTATGCTTCGTCTTTAGCCAAGACTTTACGGTTTTTGGCGGAGCGTTATCAGAAGCCCATGCTGAGAAAATTTGTAAAATAATGGATCAGGCCGTCAAGGTTGGAGCACCAGTAATTGGTTTGAATGACTCAGGAGGAGCTAGAATTCAGGAAGGGGTTGCTTCGTTGGGTGGGTATGCAGAAGTTTTTCAACGAAATGTGTTGGCTTCGGGTGTTGTGCCACAAATTTCAATGATTATGGGACCTTGTGCTGGAGGAGCAGTTTATTCGCCCGCTATGACAGATTTCATCTTCATGGTGGAAGATAGTTCTTATATGTTTGTTACAGGGCCTGACGTGGTAAAAACTGTGACACACGAAACTGTCTCGCATGAGGAGTTAGGGGGCGCCATAACGCATTCCAGTAAATCTGGTGTTGCAGATCATGCTTTCGAGAATGATGTTGAGGCTCTATTACAATTGCGACGTTTTATAGATTTTCTGCCTGCCTCCAACAGAGAAAAGGCACCCGAGTGGGAGACAGCTGATCCAATAGAGAGGGTAGAACCTTCTCTAAATACATTGATTCCCAAAAACGCTAACAAGCCTTACGATATGAAAGAGTTAATCGTAAAAATTATCGATGAAGGGGATTTTTTTGAGCTCCAACCGAATTTTGCGGCGAATATTATTATTGGTTTTGGGCGTGTCCAAGGATCAACTATTGGAATCATAGCCAATCAGCCAATGGTACTAGCGGGTTGCCTTGACATAGATTCATCAAAGAAAGCAGCTAGATTTGTAAGGTTTTGTGATTGTTTCAACATACCTATTCTAACATTAGTCGATGTGCCTGGTTTTCTGCCCGGAACCCAACAGGAATATGGTGGAATAATTAAACATGGAGCCAAACTTCTATTTGCCTATGCAGAAGCAACTATCCCAAAAGTAACGGTTATTACTCGTAAAGCTTATGGGGGAGCATATGATGTTATGAGTTCCAAACATCTTAGAGGAGACGTTAATTTTGCGTGGCCATCCGCAGAGATAGCTGTAATGGGGGCAAAGGGGGCTGTTGAGATAATTTTCAGAGGAGACCTGGGGGATGAAGAGAAGATTGCAAATCGCACAGCCGAATATAGCGAAAAATTTGCAAATCCTTCAGCAGCCAGTGCAAGAGGTTATATCGATGATGTAATAATGCCTCAAAATACACGCAGCCGTGTCGCAAGAGCATTTATGATGCTTCGCAATAAGCAATTAGAAAATCCGTGGAAAAAACACGATAATATACCGTTGTAGATTACTCCATTAGGCTGGCTCATCATTTAGGGCACTTTAACTAGGAATAGCATCTCTAGCTAATTGGTCCGCTCTTTCGTTTTCAATGTGCCCAGCGTGGCCCTTTATCCAGCACCATTCGATTTCATGCATTTTCATAGCGGCTTCGAGACGTAGCCATAAATCTTTATTTTTTACTGGTTTTTTCCCAGCAGTTTTCCATTCACGAGATTTCCAGACATGTATCCACTTTGTGATGCCGTCTTTCAAGTAAACACTGTCAGTGTACAAAGTCACCTGAACAGGTTTAGTCAGAGCTTCCAGTGCGGAGATAGCTGCTATCATTTCCATCCGATTATTGGTAGTTGAAGTTTCTCCACCAGAAAGTTCTTTTTCGCGCTGATTGTAACGCAGTATAGCTCCCCATCCTCCTGGGCCCGGGTTTCCGCTACAGGCTCCATCGGTAAATATAATAACTTTATTCATACTTTCGCACCGTAACTTGATGCATCCGTAATCTGTTGGTGAAACCGCAGTTTTTTTAAATAGCTCATGGGGTCCTTTGGTTTAACTAATGCATCCTCCGGGTGGTTTAGCCAATCATAAAGCCGTGTAAGTAAAAAACGAATAGCACTGCCTCTAATTAAAACGGGCAGTGAAAGAACTTCTTCCTCACATAAGGCGCGAGTTTGGTTATAAGCCGTTAAGATCGAGCGAGACTTCTCAAGATCGAAAAACTCATTTTCATCAAAACACCAAGCATTTATGCATACAGCTATATCGTAGGCCAAAAAGTCATTGCACGCGAAGTAAAAGTCTATAATTCCAGATAGATCGCTTTGGTTGAAAAATACATTATCCGGAAAGAGATCAGCATGTATTATCCCTGAGGGCAGGTTTTTAGGCCAGTTATTCTCTAACCAATTTAACTCTTGGTTCAATTCGTTAAATAGATTTATATAAATTTCACGTTCTGGAAGACGGCAAGATTCTAAAAGTGGCCGCCAGGAAGGAAGTGAGAGCGCATTTATGCGAGTTTGTTTAAAGGTTTGGCCAAATTCATGCATCATAGCCATCGCTGAACCCAAGGCTTTGCAATGATGCGTATTAGAATGCCTAGGCCATGTTCCTTCTAGAAACGTGACGATTGCGGCGGGTCGACCACCAAGAGTCCGTAAAGCATTGCCATCTATGCCTTCAACTGGAAGGGGGCAAGAAAGACCAGCACTTGACAAATGGGTCAGGAGATTAAGGAAAAATGGCAGATCATTAGGATTAACACGTTTTTCATAGAGAGTGAGAATATACTTATCAATACTAGTAGTAATGAGAAAATTGGAATTTTCAACACCTTCAGCAATCTCGGAAAAATTCAATAAATGGCCGATTTTATATTCCTCTAAAAACTTATTGATTTCTTCATGTGAGAGATGTGTATAAACAGCCATTAAATAGCCAACTGTCTAGGTAATTTAAAATTAACTGTTTCCCGGGCAATTTCTACTTCTTCAACTTCAATATCAAATTTTTTTCTGCATGCTTCCGTCACTTCTTCAACGAGTATTTCAGGAGCAGAAGCGCCCGCGGTAATCCCTAGTGTCTTGGCGGTTTGAAGCCAGTCCCAGTCAATCTCACTGGCGCGGCCGATAAGTCTAGCTTCTTTACATCCATTTAGCTCTGCTACTTCGACTAACCGCCGAGAATTGGATGAGTTTGGCGCACCAATGACAATTAAAGCATCACAATCAGGCGCGATCGCCTTAACCGCTTGTTGTCGATTTGTAGTTGCATAGCAGATATCTTGTTTGGCAGGCTCAATTAGGTCGGGAATACGCTTTTTTAATATATCAACAATGGTTTGAGTATCATCTACGGATAAGGTCGTTTGCGTAATGTAAGCTATCTCCTTTTCTGCGGGTGGCGAGTATATTAATGCGTCCTCCGGGGTTTCAATCAAGGTAATAGCCCCTTTTGGAAGTTGTCCCACAGTGCCAATCACCTCCGGATGTCCAGAATGGCCAATGAGTATGATGTGCCTGCCAGCCTTATAATGACGTTCAGCGCCGATATGAACTTTGCTGACTAAAGGACATGTTGCATCGACGTAATATAATTCGCGCCTTCTTGCTTCTTCTGGGACTGATTTTGGAACGCCATGGGCAGAAAATATAACAGGAAATCCGTCGGGGACCTGGTCAAGTTCCTCGACAAAAATAGCACCTTTAGCTTCCAGGGNCCGNACNACAAACTGGTTATGCACGATCTCATGTCTTACATAAACTGGAACACCATGTTTTTCTANGCATTTCTCGACAATTTGAATGGCTCTATCGACACCTGCGCAAAACCCTCTAGGAGCAGCAAGCAGGATTTTTAGCTTTAAATGAGGCATTCTTGATCTTTCATTAAATGCAAAAAAAATGTTACAGGAAAGATTTCAACTTGAGTGATATTTCTGAAACTGGTTATGGTATAATTAAGTTTACGCAGTTTACCATTCTTAAAGTTTTGTAGCCAGACTGCAAAGGTCATAATTTAGAAAGTGTAAAAGAAGTAGATGAGTAAGATTAATTGGCCAATAAAATTGTTGGTACAGAAAATGATTAGGTTCATTATCCCGATACTATTCATCGGTTTAACCTTCGGCTGTATGAGTTCTTCAAATGAAACTGCCTATTGTCCCCAGGTTGGTATTGTGAGTGATCTTGATAGATTAACGGAAATAGAAACAAGAGACATAGGGTCAACAACAAATATTTTATTTGATTCACGAATCCAACGGTTAGGAGTCGCCTGTAAAGTGAGTGGCGGCGGGGTCACTGTATCAACAGTTTTTGAATTGTTTTCAAAACTTTCAGGGTATGACGCTCCGGTGGATGTTCATTTAGCATATTTAGTTGCAACCGTTGATCCGGATGGTCGAATTTTAGCAAAAGAGGTATATCAAACCAAGATAGCTTTTTCAGATGGTATGGAAACAGTCAGAAAAAAGGAAGAAGTAGTAGTTTTCATCCCNTCACNTGTNAAAACTAATTTAAGAGGATATAAGATACTGATAGGTTTCGAATTAACAGAATCCCAACTGCAGTATAATAAAGGATTCCGATAACAATTGTATTGAAGGCAACACGTAAGATTAACCTGCATTTTTTCTGGCAATAATCCCAGGCAGAGTTGCGTACGCTCGTTCGATCCATCGGCTTAACACTGGTCGAGTGGCGCGGGGATCAATTATGTCATGGATGGCTAAGGATTCCGCACGGGGAACGGAAGAGTACCTGTGAGACATCTCGGTTTCCAATTCCGCTCTGCGCTTTTCTGGTTCCGGGTGGGATTCTATCTCTCTGGAAAATGCCACAGCAACGCCCCCTTCAACTGGGACGGCACCCATTTCAGCAGATGGCCATGCCAATACAAATGCGTTTGGACCATAATGNGCAACTGCTGCCACGCCAAAGGANTTCCGGACAATTATTGACGCCCATGGTACCTTGCAGTCGGCAGNTTTTAAAACTAAATCGGTTCCGTAGCGTATTGTTGCTGCTTTCTCAGCCTCGGGGCCAATCATGAAACCTGGTTCGTCTACAAAACTTATTATTGGTAAGTTGAATGTTTCGCAGGTCTCAATGAACCTTTTCACCTTTTGAGATCCTTCGGCTGTCATTGATCCAGCATTATATCTGCAATCATTAGCGAATATTCCAATAGGATAGCCGTTCAGTCTAGCNAAGCAAACGATCTGACCTNTCGCAAAATCTTTAGCCATCTCAAACGTAGACCCGCTGTCAGCCACGCTATGGATAATTTTCCGCATGTCATAAATTTTTCGCCGATCATGAGGAACAACACTTGCGAGAAAGTCATCTCGGCGATCTACAATATCTGATGTCGAGACACGAGGAGGTAGTTCCCAGGTGTTATTTGGGAGATAAGAAAGAAACAGTTTAATTTGCTCTAGTGCATCCCTTTCATCTTCAGCAATATTATCTACAACACCGTTTCGGGTATGAATATGCGCGCCGCCCATATCCTCTTTTGTTACAGTTTTACCAAGCGCCCGTTCTACCACTTTTGGACCGGCTATTAAAATTTGACTATTAGTTTTCGTCATTATTGAAAAGTGAGACGCAACAAGTCTAGCAGCAGGCAGTCCAGCTACTGCTCCTAATGCAGCGGTTGCAACCGGAATTGTTTTTATTGTCCTCGCAATGCTCCTGAACCGCGGTGGATTATATACAGGTGTTGTGGAGATCGTGGAGTTGCCCGATGCTCCCGTAACACTGCCACCGCCACCCTGATGGAGCCTCACTAGTGGAACAAGGTTTTGAAGAGCTAAGTCTTCAATGTAGATGCTTTTGCGTAAGCCCGCTTCCGTTGGCGATCCACCTTTTACAGTGAAGTCTTCTCCTCCAATAACACAATCCCGGCCGTTGATTTTGCCGAATCCCAGTACAAAATTCGCAGGATGAAATCTTATCAAGTTACCATTTTTATCTCGTTCTGATCCACCTGCACCGGGTCCAATTTCGTCGAAGGTATTATCGTCTAGTATTAACGCTATGCGTTCTCGGATTGTGAGAAGACCTTTGGCGTGTTGTTTTCGAACATTTTCTTCACCGCCTTGTTGCAGAGCCGACTTCTTTTTTTGTAGAATTTCACTTAATTCCTTATTCCACGACATCTAAAAAATCCACCATATTACCACGATTTGTCNGAATATCTTAATATAGCGAAGAGCTTAGTTATAAATTCTTGCTAATCGCAAGTTTCTTTTTTTGAATGAAGGCTTTTCGAGTAGATATTTTACCGTTACAGTTAAATTTAAACTTCGATGACCCTTAAAGAAGAGAGCGACGAGCANCCGTTTATCGCCGCCGAAGGAGCAACCGCCCCGGAAACTCTCAGGCAAAAGGACTTTAAGGTGAGAAGCCTCTGGAAAGCAGGGATAAGATTTCCCTCACCGAAGGTGTAAGCCAGTTTTAAAGTCAGGCTGGTCAATCTCTCAGGTTTTCGACAGAGGGGGCTTTTGTCTTCACTTTTGTGAAGATNGTTAGTCTTGGTGTATGGGAGGCANCNTGTCCCAAATAAAACTTGAGAAAACACCGCTTGAAATGCTCCACAAGGAAAATGGAGCNACGATGGTTGAGTTCGCTGGTTATAATATGCCTCTGCAATATAGGCTAGGCATCAAAGGTGAACACCTTCATGCACGATCGAAATCTGGTCTGTTTGATGTNTCCCACATGGGGCAGGTTCGTCTTAGAGGTGAAAGTGTTCTGAAGGACCTTGAAAAATTAGTGCCAAGCGACCTTCAAGCGCTAGAGGTAGGGAGAATGCGTTATACGGTTTTTACAAATGAGTGGGGAGGTATAATAGACGATCTAATTGTGACAAGATGCGATGGATATGTTCTGCTTGTTTTGAATGCCGCATTTAAAGAAGCTGATATAACGCTTATAAGAAAAAATTTAAATTGTGAAATAGAAGTGATGACCGATAGTGCCCTTCTGGCTCTTCAGGGACCAGCTTCAGAAAAAATCCTCAATGAAATAGTCCCTGGTGTTAAGGAACTGTTTTTTCTGCAGGCTGCAGAGTTTACTTTTGCAGGCTCCCCTATCATCGTAAGCAGGTCTGGCTACACTGGAGAGGATGGTTTTGAAATTTCTATTCCTAAGACGAATGTGGGGAGATTTACTGAAATTCTTTTGAGCAACCCGGATGTAGCTTTGGTTGGCTTGGGAGCACGNGATTCACTACGCTTGGAAGCTGGCCTTTGTCTATATGGTCAGGATCTCTCGCAAGATATAACGCCTGTCGAGGCTTCTCTTAGTTGGTTAATAAACAAGCGCCGTCGCAAAGANGGCAATTTCCCAGGTTTTGAAGTAATTAAAGAACAGCTCGAGAACGGCGTCAAAAAATGTCGAGTTGGCGTTTTACCATTAGGTAAAGCACCGGCGCGCGCAGGTTCCGATATAATTATCGATGGAGATAGAAAAATTGGCTCAATAACCAGCGGTGGTTATAGTCCCACACTTGAGCGACCCATAGCCATGGGATACGTAGAAGAAATATTCAGTGAAATAGATACAGAAGTATCACTTTTGGTTCGGGGTAAGTATTTACCGGCAAAAATTGTAGACTTGCCCTTTGTGAGTCTGAATTACTTTCGAAAATGAAATATGGGAGGTTGGCAAAATGCCGCAAATATATTTTTCAAAAGAACATGAATGGATTGAGGTGGACCAAGAGATAGGGACTGTAGGGATCACCCAATACGCGCAGGAACAACTTGGTGATATCGTTTTTGCAGAGGTTACAAAATTAAAAGANAAAGTATCGCGTAATGACGATGTCGCAGTTGTGGAATCGGTTAAGGCGGCAAGTGATATTTTTGCTCCAGTATCGGGTACTGTAATTGAATGGAATGATTTATTGGACACCTCTCCTGAGACATTGAATAGTGATCCAACAAAATCAGGTTGGGTGTTTAAAATTACAGTCGACACTCCCCAAGAATTGCAGGAACTGATGGATGAAGCGACATACAAGAAATTTATCGAAGAGCTAAATTAGATTCTAAGTTTTTACTCAGAGAGAGATTAATATGGATACTGGGAATAAAATCGAGATATTAGACAACGGGGACGATGAGTTCTTAAGGCGTCATATAGGGCCGTCGATGGCAGACCAGCAAGAAATGCTCAATGAACTAGGTTTTCAAAATATTGAACAATTAATGGAAGCAACTCTTCCAGAAAATATTAAAACTGATCTCCCTCTTCAATTGCCAGACCCTTTGAGCGAACACCGAACCTTAGCTAAACTTCGTGCCTTGGCAAACCGCATCAAACCAACGAGGTCGCTTATTGGAACAGGATACTATCCCGCCATCACACCAGGGGTAATTCAAAGAAATATTTTTGAAAATCCAGCGTGGTTTACAGCTTATACACCATATCAACCCGAGATATCGCAAGGGCGACTCGAGGCTCTACTTAACTTCCAAACGATGGTTTGTGATCTGACAGGAATGGAAATGGCAAATGCTTCGCTTCTAGATGAGGCAACGGCTGCAGCTGAAGCTATGGTTTTTTGTCATAAGATTTCCAAGTCACGGAGCGATGTGATATTTGTTTCCAATTCATGCCATCCGCAAATCATTGACGTCATTCAAACAAGAGCTGAACCAATTGGAATCAAAGTTGTAATCGGTGATGAAAAAGAAGCCCTTTTAAGTCAGGCTTTCGCGGTTTTATTGCAATATCCATCCACTAATGGAGAAATCCATGACTATTTTCAATTAACAAAAGATTTTAAATCTTATGGAGGCATGGTCATTGTCGCCGCNGACTTACTTTCGCTTNCGCTTCTTAAACCCCCTGGGGAATGGGGCGCGGATGTTGTTNTTGGTTCTAGTCAGCGGTTTGGTGTTCCTTTAGGTTTTGGTGGACCGCATGCTGCTTTTTTTGCTACGCGGGACGAATATAAGCGTTCTATACCTGGTCGTATTGTCGGGGTTTCGCAAGATGCGAACGGCGATATTGCCTTACGATTAGCTCTTCAGACGAGGGAGCAACATATCCGCAGAGAAAAAGCAACAAGCAATATTTGTACAGCCCAAGTTCTACTTGCAGTTTTAGCTTCTATGTATGCGGTTTATCATGGTCCAGATGGTATAAGGGCTATTGCCAAAAGAGTACATACACTAACAAAAATTTTTGCAGAGGGTGTTAAACAACTAGGTTATTCTCTCGAAACCGATGCATTTTTTGATACTATTATTGTAAAGACGGAGGACTGGACTCATTCGGTTTTAGAAGCAGCACGAGTTGAAGAAATCAATCTGCGGTCATTCGATGATAAGGTTGGTATTTCATTAGACGAAACGTGTGATAGGGAGCTCATAGAGCGTCTTTGGTCTTTGATGTCCTTTGACAATGCAAATCAGCCTTCTTTTGATTCAATACAAGCTACCGGGATTAGAGATGCACTACCATCGGGTCTAGAACGCACCACTGAATTTTTGACCCATCCGGTTTTCAACAGCTATCACTCTGAAACCGAAATGTTACGATATATAAGACGGTTGTCGGATAAGGATATTGCTCTTGATAGGTCAATGATCCCNCTAGGTTCTTGCACCATGAAATTAAATGCTACTNCGGAAATGATCCCGGTAACATGGCCAGAATTTAGCANAATCCATCCCTTTGCGCCAANAGACCAAGTAGAAGGCTACATCGAATTGATAACCGAATTAGAACGGATGCTCTGTATTTGTACAGGCTATGCAGCCGTATCACTTCAGCCAAACGCGGGATCCCAGGGTGAATATGCTGGGTTGCTGGCAATCCGGGCTTATCATAGAAGCAGGGGGGAAGTAGAGAGGGATATTTGTCTAATACCTAGTTCGGCTCATGGTACTAACCCAGCTTCTGCTAGTATGTGCGGTATGAAGGTAATCGTCGTGAATTGTGATAATTATGGAAATATTGATATTGCGGATCTCCGTGAAAAAACTGCTCAATACGAAAAATCACTCGCAGCGATAATGGTAACATACCCTTCAACTCATGGTGTATTTGAGGACGGCATTCGGGAGGTTTGTGAAATAGTTCATAATGCTGGTGGGCAGGTGTACGTAGATGGTGCTAACTTAAATGCAATGGTTGGGCTATGCCAACCCGGTCATTTTGGAGCGGATGTAAGCCATTTAAATTTGCACAAAACTTTCTGTATCCCACATGGTGGCGGTGGACCGGGAGTAGGCCCCGTCGCTGTAGCCAAGCATCTTGCTCCATTTTTACCTGGGCATAGGTATGGGAATTTGGAGAACTACAAGGTTGGTCCAATCAGTGCGGCTCCTTGGGGGAGTGCTGGGATACTTCCTATCTCATGGGTCTATGTAACATTGATGGGCGCGCGCGGTATGCTGTCTGCTAGTCAAGTTGCGATCCTCAACGCAAACTACATTGCAAAAAGAATCAGTTCACATTTTCCTATTCTTTACACTGGCACAAATGGATGCGTAGCACACGAGTGTATTATTGACCTCCGAAAAATCAAAGAGACAACAGGTGTAGATGTAGAAGATGTAGCCAAGAGATTAATTGATTTTGGTTTTCACGCACCGACAATGTCTTTTCCAGTGCCTGGTACACTTATGATAGAACCTACAGAAAGCGAGTCAAAGGCAGAGTTAGATCGTTTTATCGAAGCTATGGCAATCATTAGAAAAGAGATAAAAGCTATCGAGGATGGGGTTTTGAGTGTTGACGAAAGCCCGTTAAAGTTTGCACCTCACACAGCAAATTCTATAACACAGCCAAATTGGGATAGAAAATATTCAAGAAAAGAAGCAGTTTTCCCCTCACTTGCCAAACCCGATTGTAAATATTGGCCTCCTGTTGAGAGAATAGACAATGCCTTTGGTGACCGTAATCTTGTTTGTTCGTGTCCGCCAATATTAGAGTACGAGTTTGGCGGCTGATTTTTGTTATACTGTTTTAAGAGATCCACGGTAGTTTGAATTGATGCAAAACAGGAGTTTTGACCGCGATGAATGACGATAGAAAACGCAGGTCTCGTGGGGGAAGGGAAGCACGTAGAGCAGTACGCCAAAAAGTGAAGTTAGAACAATTTCCCAATATTATACGTAACGTTCCTATCACTAATGTCTTAAGTGATGAAGGGCTCGAAATTATTGAATTTAATGCCGAAGATGTCCTTCAAGAGGTGGGCGTTGATTTTAAGGATGACGAAGAAGCGCTTCAAATGTGGCGGGACGCTGGGGCCGATGTCAATGGTGTAAGGGTCAGAATTCCAAAGGGGTTGGCTCGAGAAATAGCTAAAACTGCACCACCAAATTTCAAGCAAGTTGCTCGTAACCCGGATAGATCAGTCGATATTGGTGGAAAAAATACGGTCTTTGCGCCAGTCTATGGGCCCCCATTTGTTAGAGATCTAGATGGCGGGCGACGATATGCCACTATGAAGGATTTCGAAAATTTCGTTAAGTTAGCATACCTGTCTCCAGCGATGCACCATTCTGGCGGAACAGTTTGCGAACCGGTGGATTTACCGGTAAACAAACGACACTTCGATATGGTGTATGCGCATATAAAATATAGTGACAAGCCGTTTATGGGGTCCGTAACAGCACCAGAGCGAGCCCAAGATACAATAGAGATGGCAAAGATTCTCTTTGGCTCTGACTTTTTAGAGGAAAATACGGTTCTAACAAGTTTGATTAATGCTAATTCCCCAATGACATGGGACGGTACGATGTTGGGTGCATTAAAAGCCTATTCCAGAGCCAATCAGGCGGTAATGACCTCACCATTTATATTAGCTGGCGCAATGTCTCCTGTTACCGTCGCCGGCACTTTGACACAAACACTTGCCGAGGCACTTGCGGGGATAGCATTTTCACAATTATGCCGTAAGGGAGCACCGGTAATCTTTGGAAGTTTCGCTAGCTCAATATCTATGCAATCCGGATCCCCTACTTTTGGCACGCCTGAGCCAGCTCTTGTGCTCTTTGGCTGTGCTCAATTAGCCCGACGACTAAATGTTCCCTTTCGGTCTGGAGGCTCCTTGTGTGGGTCAAAATTACCGGATGCACAGGCTGCTTATGAATCGGCTAATACGCTGTGGCCTACTATTATGTCGGGAGTAAATTTTGTCTTGCACGCGGCGGGCTGGTTAGAAGGAGGGCTCGTTTCTTCTTATGAAAAATTTGTAATGGATGCCGATCAATTAGCGATGATGCAAACTTTTTTAAAAGGAATTGACCTCTCAGAAAACGGTCAAGCCATGGCTGCTATAAAAGAGGTGGGTCCAGGAGCTCATTTTCTAGGTTGTAACCATACGCAGGAAAACTTTGAAACGGCATTTTATAGATCAGGGATCGCTGACAACGGTACATTTGAGCAGTGGCAGGCAGAGGGTAGCCGAAACACGGAGATTAGATCAGCTGAAACTGTTAAATCTCTACTATCATCTTACGAGCAGCCCCCCCTTGACCCGGCCATAGATGAAGAACTGAGAGATTTTATTAATCGGCGGAAGAAAAGTTTTCCAGACTCAAACACATAGAAACCGAAAACATCTATGTGTATTCCAGAAACAACATGTTATAGGGTTAGACAATATTGGTCGTGCTTTTGACCAGAAATCATTCTGCTGTAGCCGTTTTTCACAAAACCCTTGCCTTCAAAAACTGTTTTGGCAGCAGTCATTTGCACATTCAAAAGAACCCCAAAAACTTCGGTTTTGTCGATTTTTGCGATATTTAAACAGGTTTGGATTAGTTTGGATCCAATGCCTCGTCGACGATACTGGGGTAAGACGGCCAAGATTGTTAACGAAGCCCAGCTGTGTGGCAAATGCTCGCTCTTATACGAGTTTGGTGCGTGATATACGACTAAGCCAGAAATTCCCTCGTGAGTGATTGCGATTAATAATTCACCCCCGCCTTTTAGTTGCGCGGCATCCGAAATCATTTTCTGTACACTTGGCCACAGGCCAGGTGGATAGATGGCTTCAAGACACTGGTAGGCCTGCGATGCAACTAAAGATGCGCCCTCGTATTCTTCAAGATATGCATGCCGGATTTGGTGTTGGTCTTCTTCCATATTTGATCGATTAAGGTAGGCTTTCTGGGGGTATTTCCCTAAGTTTCTATCCGAAGTTTAAATTCGTCGGCGGCATCTAGCAACCAATCCCAAAGATAGTTTGCGAAACTTGCCCGCACAACAATTTGAAAGACCGGACCCTCAGCTATTTTTAATAATATGATGTTTGCCAACCCTAGATCTGTTTGAACAGAGCATCCGGGTTGAAAAACTTTGGGATGGAGGTCTAGTGAGCAACCTTTCATGAGGATTTCAAGCGACTGTCTTCCTTTCAATTCAATAATGGTTGAGTTATCTGTGACGTCAACTAATGCAAAATATGTTTTTGATAATGCTTTTGTTAGATCTGCCGTCAAAGTATCTATCTCATCCCAATTAGTTAAGAGTAACCATTCATCTGGTCCCAGCCAAACTACCCGAACTTTTGCATCATCAAAAAATACGTTAGGGGGTGCTGGAAACTGTTCCGATAGATATTTTTTTATTGGTGTTATGAACTTCTTATCGCTTAAAGATCCTCTTAATATCAGTTTCCCCACATCTTTTTCTTCTTTTAACGTAATGTCAGCATTTGCTGGCCCTCTAGTTGTTATCTGTTTGCTATCTAGTGGAGAAGTTGTAAAGGGTGCATTAGTCCCTGAGTAGTTAGAGTTCATTTTGATTAACTCCCACCATCTAAGAAATTTGTATCTGTTATTGTAGCTGCAATAGTTTTATTTTTGAGTGGAATGTAAACGGTCTTTCCCATTCGATCTCTACCGCCTTTGATCATTGCCATCGCAATTGGGCGATCACAATTTGGACTGAAGTAGCTCGACGTAACATGTCCTATCATTGGCATTGGTGGCTTAGGGAGAACTTTTTCAACAATTTGGGAACCTTCTGGGAGAATGTCAGTTTTATTGTCTGTCAAAAGTCCGACTAATTGTTTTCGGTCATTTTTCACTATATCCCGACGAGATAAGGCCCGCTTTCCAATAAAATCAGATTTTGTTTTTGAAATGATCCAGTCCATACCTAGATCAACAGGCGTTACCGTTCCGTCGGTTTCTTGCCCTACAATTATAAATCCTTTTTCTGCTCGAAGCACATGCATAGCCTCTGTCCCATAGGGACAAATATCATATTTTTTCCCAATCTCTAGAAGCGCTGTCCACAATGATAAGCCGTAGCTGCGTGGCACATTTATTTCAAAACTTAACTCTCCGGTGAAAGATATTCGGAATATTCTTGCCTTAATTCCGGCGACGGTCCCTTCTTTATATCCCATAAATGGAAAAGCTTCGTCTGATAAGTCTATATCAGGACATAACTCTGCCAGTAATTCCCTGCTGTTTGGGCCGCAAATTGCAGCAACTGCCCATTGTTCCGTGACGGAAGTTAGGTAGACCTTGAGGTTTGGCCACTCCGTTTGAAGCCATTCCTCAAGCCATTCTAGAACTCCGGCAGCACCGCCAGTGGTTGTTGTCATATGGTAATGGTCTTTTTTAATACATGTGGTTACACCATCATCCATTACCATACCGTCTTCCTTTAACATTAAGCCGTAGCGTGATTTACCAGGAGCGAGTTTGAGCCAGGAATTGGTATATACACGGTTCAAAAATTCAGCTGCATCGGGACCTTGTATATCAATTTTACCGAGCGTTGAGGCATCCAAGAGGCCTATGCTGCTGCGGGCTGCTTTAACTTCACGATCTACCGCCTGTCGCATCGTTTCATTAGCCTTTGGGTAATACCAGGCGCGCATCCATTGACCCACGTGCTCAAATTTTGCGCCTGCTTTTTCTTGCCAACTATGTAGTGCTGTTGTTCTAACTGGAGAAAATAAAGTCCCGATATTGCGACCTGCGTAAGCGCCAATTGTAGTCGGAGCATACGGGGGCCTAAACGTTGTATAACCAATTTGTTCAGGTTGGCAGTCAAGGATTTGGCTTAGAAGGATGAGTGCGTTTACATTGGATGTCTTTCCCTGATCAGTGCCCATGCCGACCGTTGTATAACGTTTTAGATGCTCGATGGAATTATAACCCTCTCTGGAAGCTAACTGAATGTCAGACAAGGTTACGTCGTTTTGAAAATCGACAAAGACTTTCCCTTTGGTAAATGCGCCTTTCTCTGTTGGGATAGGTAACACAAATCGATGGTCGGTTTGTATTGGTTCTTGGACAGATAGGGTTGCAGGAGGATGTCCTTTGTTGCCTGATGATCTTGCTGCGGATATCCCGGCTTTGAACCCATCCTTAATAGATTTGGAAAGAGTGGTTTTTCCATTGCATCCGCCTATTGGCAGAACTATTTGAGTTGCCTCATCAGGAATAAAGGTAGCTAATTCGTTATCCCACTTAACCTTTCCCGCACTTTGCGAGAAGAGATGTATAGCAGGATTCCATCCCCCGGACATAGCCATGCAATCACACCTTAAAACTTTTTTCCCTCCAACCAGAGTTTTTCCATCTGATGATAATTGCATTATCGTTGCGGATTTGATCCGGGCGTAACCCTTGGTTGTCACTATAGCTGACCCGAGGTGGATGGGTATCTTCATCTCTTTGGCTTCTCTGAAAAGCTCGCTGTCAGGGTTTTCTCTTACGTCTACGATAGCGACGACGTTAATGTTGTGCTGTCGCATTGTTATCGCAGTTCGATACGCGTCATCATTATTAGTAAAAACTATAGGGTTTTGTCCCGGCGTGACACCAAATTCGTTGATGTATGTTCGTATTGCGGAAGACAGCATA
>NZVJ01000037.1 GCA_002701455.1 Rhodospirillaceae bacterium | reverse complement strand
GATCACGGTTATTGGTTGGATTTTAGTGATCCCTGCAATATCTAAGATGGGGCGGAAACTAGTTTATTGGCTATAAGAGGCAAAAGTGGCTCACATTGATCTAAAAAACGTTTGCATCGACTTTCCGATACCAGGGTCAAGGTCCAACGTCGGCTGGAAACGTTCGGTCACACACACTATAGGAGGAAAATTCGGAAGTACTAATGGTGGCTCCTCTGTCAGAGCTCTTGATAATATAACATTACANCTCAAAGACGGGGACCGTATCGGCCTTGTGGGACATAACGGCGCTGGCAAGACAACACTGCTCCGGGTTTTGGCTGGCGTTTATCCNCCTTCACATGGTCANATTAGATGTGAAGGAAGAATAGCTTCCCTCTTAGACATTTCGCTTGGTTTCGATTTAGACGCTTCGGGCTNTGAAAATATTTTCCTACGCGGCCTCTATCTTGGTCTTAGCAAGCGCCAAATTAACGAATGCATAGATAAAATTAGCAATTTCACTAATCTAGGCAACTATTTATCCATGCCACTTAGAACGTATTCAAGTGGCATGCTAATGCGATTGGCATTCGCAATAACTACCGAAGTTGAACCAGATATAATTTTGATGGATGAATGGATAAGTGTAGGCGANACTANGTTCATGGAGCAGGCAAAAGAACGACTAGAGAGCTTCATAAGCACCTCCAGCATCATGGTTCTGGCATCCCATTCCGAAAACCTGATTCGATCGACTNGNAATAAAGCTATTCTGCTTGGGCAAGGCGAAGTGCTCGCAATAGGAAATGTTGAAGAGGTCTATCATCACTATAATTTTTTTGGATCAAGTGCTTTTTTTAATATAGATGAATACATATCTATTCATCCAGATCTTGAGGCATCTATGTCGGTGCCAGGTATGGCACCATGGATGCATTTTATTCGTTACGGCATCTTTGAAGGAAGGTCACCTGGTTGCGGTATTGACCTTAAAGCATTCAATAACGACCCTGTATTCGCAAGTGCCCTTCAAGCAANAAATGGTTTAGCCGCTGCCGAGAGAATAGAAAATATAGCCCCTTTTTTAATGTCGTTTGTTCCTCCAAAGGGCTGGCGTCAAAATAAAGAGTTAAGCTACCCAGATGAGTTCNTAGAAACAGACGGACATCCATTAATATCTGTGGANGAGTTTTTNNCNAAGAACTCNGGATCTACTAATTCATAAAATATTTTGGATGAGTGCTTTATATTAGTTAACTACCATGGTTTTCCATGAAATTTGTTAGCAATCTATTAAACACATCGTGCTGTTCAATATTTGCAAGGTGNGCNGCACNGCTAATTAACTCAAGTTNAGCGCCCGGAATAGCGTCAGCAATCTCTTTTGCCTGCTGGGGAGTTGTGCCAGTATCTTGCTCTCCGCATATTACAAGAGCTGGTGCAGTTATTTTTGGATTGGTGGGCCGCATATCCATCGATTTTATCGCCTCGCTACACGCAACAAACCCTTTTACTGGTGTATTGAGGATCATCTGCCGAATCAATTCAACTTGATCAGGAAGTCGTGCGCGTCCGTCTGAAGTAATCCACCTTTCAATTGTTCCGTCAACCACTGCCTCCATTCCACCGGCCGTTACNGCCGCGATACGCTGCTCCCATGTATCTTTTGCCGGCATAAATGCAGCGCTATCTGCGATTATCAAACTCTTAACTTTATCCGGGTGTCGAACACCCATCATCTGNGCTACCATTCCCCCTTTTGATAAGCCCCCNAAATGAACGGATTCAACGCCTAGAGCACTCAATAATTCGGATGCATCATCAGCTAACATTTCTATTGTATACGGTCCCGTCGGAGCATCCGATTTTCCATGACCTCGACTATCGTACCGGATTACACCAAAACCCTTTGATAAGAGATGATCGATTTGTAAATCCCACATACTCAAATTAGACGCCAANGAATTAGAAAGCATAATAGGTGCCCCAGATAGATCACCGTCAATTTGATAGTTTATATTTATACCGTTTACATTGTGTTTTGGCATTTATCGCACCNCTCTTTATTATTTTATNTAGAAATCATCCTGTTCCTTGTACAACACCTTCAACCGTTATAAAAAACTCTCCCGCTTTCTCGCAGCCACACTCTTAATAGGTGACGCTTTCTATTTTCATCCGACCAATCTTCAAACCCGGTTCTCTTGTGACCGATTAATCTATTATTTACAAATTGGATTTGTCCAGCTTGGAAATCAAATTCCTTGTACATCTCTGGGTCATCGATAATATCAAAAAATGCTGCAAGCGCATCTTCACCTTCATAATCGATACTTTGATCCTCAAGCGAATAGCCTTGGTAAATGAGATTTCTTGAAACTCTGACGCGGAGATCACCATCATCTATACAAAGGATAGGGTTGCGGAGCGTTTTAGTATCATGGTCTGCATGCTCCCGCTGCCTATCAAAAACGAAAGGTTTGTACAAACGTGGAACTAATGCCTTGTGGGACATTTCCATCCTCTCTAACACTGATCTCATATTTACAACTCGGCTCAAACCACCACTCATCGCCGGCTGAAGGCAGAAAAGACCAACAATATTTGGCGGACAAATATTATACGAGTTATCCGTATGGAAGCTCTGATCCTCATTGGTTACATCGGGACGAACGCCATTTCCAGATGGTAGCCCCAAGTCAGTGACGGAATATAATATTCGNCCATCACACCACTTCTGGGCAACCGGTCTCCCAAGCATTTGAGAGAGNAGCCAATATATAGACTTGGCCTCTTTTTCCGAAATACTGCCGAGTGGAAGTTTATCAATTAAGCAAAAACCTAAACCGTTTTCCANGCAATCAAATACTTTTTCCATCAGTTCCCTACACCTTGGCATAGTGAAGCTATCCGGACGAAGCATCAACAAAGGAAGCGGGTTATCACGGATCAGAATTATGGCGGTTTCGATCTCCTTTAAACATCGGTCGTCAAAGTAAAACATACCGTCAGTTGGCTTAAGTTCGGATCCAATCCAAGTATCTATAGACACTGCTCTTTTTCCCCCTTTCCCCTAACNCTTGCAAGAATTCANCCATTCAAACTAATCCACCATTAACATGAATAACCTGACCAGTGATATAAGATGCTTCATTGGATGCACAAAATGCTACTACAGCTGCAATCTCTTCGGGTTCTGCCACACGGCCGATAGGGATTTGGTCAACTAACTTCTTTAGTGTTTCCGGNCTTATTGCGGCGTGCGCGTCTTGATCCTTTTTAACGAAACCTGGCGCAATTAGATTAACCGTAATACCNCTGGGACCAAGTTGAAGGGCCAGTGCTTTAGCTGTGACTTCCATGGACGCTTTGGCCGCAGCAGTAGCAGGAAAAGGTGTCACATTTGTTCTCCATACATGAGGGCCAAACGCGCTTATCCCNATAATACGACCAAAATCGGATTTCTCTAAAAGTGGTATCGCAGCAGTAGCTAACTCGAAGAAGCTCCTTGAAATTGTGGCATGTGCCTTTTCAAAATCTTCATCAGAAACATCAGTAATGGGCGTCTTTAAAGCATAACCCGCGTTTGCAACAAGGACATCTAATCCNCCTAGAAGTTCCTTTGCCCGCTGAACCAACGAACGCGCAGCTCCTTTAACTGCAAGGTCGGCGAATTCTGCATTAGCNCTGCCCCCATTTCTTTCTATATCTCNTATCGTTTTTTCTAAGCCTGCTTGATTAGCGCGCGTATGCAAAAGGAAATGTGAATTTCTGTCAGACATTCGTCGGCAAATTGCNGCACCTATACCCGAGGCNCCACCNGTTACGAGAATTTTTTTAACTTGTCCCATCATCAGACCAGCAAAACTTTTACATTTGTTTCTGTTTAAGAACAAACAACATAACGCCCGTCCGAGAGGGTTGTCAAAAACAGAGATCTGTCTAATGAACAGACGAAGCCTACCAATGTTTTGAAAAATATAATTTTGATTAATTTCGCTGCATGAAAGAAATTAGGGAGTCTTTGCCTTAATCATTGCNGCTAAGATTTTCTCTTGCTCTTCGATATTTTTCGTAATTTTTTCAGCTGAATCATCAGTAGAACGGGACGCTTCATCTTTCAGAGCCTCTATTTGCTTCTCGTATTTCTCTGTATCAATATCTTCGACGGGGATTACTTCTTCCGCCAATACGGTGCAACGCTCTTCCGTTACCTCAGCAAAACCATTCACAACGAAAAGGCTGTCCGTAACGCTGTCACCGTCGTATACATTAATCACTCCAGGAGCCAGTGTCGAAAGCATCGAGGCATGCCGCGGCAGAACTCCAAACAAGCCCTCGGCTCCAGGCACAACAACCATGGACACTTCCTTGGACATAACCAATTTCTCTGGTGAGACTAATTCAAAAAGCGTGGTGTCAGCCATGATCGATAATCCTAGATTATTCTCCTACCCTAAGCAGCTTCCTGTTCCATCTGCTTAGCTTTTTCAATAGCTTCGTCAATCGTACCAACCATGTAAAAAGCAGCTTCTGGAAGGTCGTCATGCTTTCCTTCCACAATCTCCTTGAACCCTCTAATGGTTTCTTCCAACGGAACCAAGACCCCAGGAGTACCCGTAAAAATCTCTGCAACAAAGAAGGGTTGTGATAGAAAACGTTGTATTTTTCTAGCTCTATCGACAACCAGCCTGTCTTCTTCTGACAGCTCATCCATACCCAGAATAGCTATAATGTCCTGCAACGACTTATAGGTTTGAAGAACCTCTTGCACCTGCCGTGCAACAGAGTAGTGTTCTTCACCTAAAATACGAGGGTCGAGCATTCTAGAAGTAGAGTCCAAGGGGTCGACCGCTGGATAAATTCCTAGTTCTGCTATCTGCCGGCTCAAAACGGTTGTGGCATCAAGGTGCGAAAACGAAGTTGCTGGCGCTGGGTCCGTCAAGTCATCCGCTGGTACATAAATAGCTTGCACCGATGTAATAGATCCTTTGTTTGTAGATGTTATACGCTCTTGAAGAGTACCCATATCTGTAGCTAGGGTNGGCTGATATCCAACAGCTGACGGAATTCGCCCNAGTAAGGCCGACACCTCAGAACCTGCCTGTGTAAACCTAAAGATATTATCGACAAAGAATAGGACGTCTTGACCTTCTTCATCCCTAAAGTATTCAGCCAATGTTAAACCAGTTAACGCGACNCGGGCTCGGGCTCCAGGAGGTTCATTCATTTGGCCATAAACTAGTGCGGCTTTGGAACCCTCTTCTCCATTTTCTTTGATAACACCAGACTCTACCATTTCATGATATAAGTCGTTACCTTCCCTGGTNCGTTCTCCCACCCCAGCAAAAACTGAGTATCCGCCNTGTGCTTTTGCGATGTTATTAATTAATTCCATTATGATAACGGTCTTTCCAACACCAGCACCGCCAAAGAGACCAATTTTTCCACCTTTGGCATAAGGAGCGAGTAAATCNACGACTTTTATGCCTGTTACAAGAATTTCCGCCTCGGTTGACTGATCAACATAAGCAGGCGCGGGTCTGTGTATAGGGTATGCCATTTTGGACTTTATAGGCTTACCCTCATCGATTGTCTCACCGATAACATTAATCAACCTGCCGAGTGTCTCTGGTCCAACAGGTACCTTTATCGCATCACCTGTATCTATAACCTCACTGCCTCTAACAAGACCTTCCGTGCTATCCATAGCAATGGTTCGGACCATATTTTCCCCCAAATGCTGGGCCACTTCCAGAACGAGGCGCGTATCACCATTTTGAGTATGCAAAGCATTTAAAATTGGAGGCAGGTCACCTTCGAATTGAACGTCCACGACTGCACCAATAACCTGTGTAATTTTACCGGTTGCATTAGTACTCATTGATCACTCCTATCTATNATTTAGGNGACAAANGCCGGCCCAAAGACTTTGGGTCATAAGGCCTCGGCACCAGATATTATCTCTATAAGTTCTTTAGTAATAAAGGCTTGTCTTGTTCTGTTATATGTCAAAGTTAGTTTGTCTATCATATCACCAGCATTGCGAGTTGCGCTATCCATAGCCGTCATTCGCGCACCGTGTTCACTCGCCGTGTTTTCCAACAAGGCAGAAAACACCTGTGTAGAAACATTGCGAGGCAACAACTCTGCCAGGATTTGTTCTTCGTCAGGTTCATACTCATAGGCGCCTANTGATGAAGTTGGGCTCTCCTCTTCCGTAACATTGGCGGGGATGATCTGCTGCTCTGTAACAATCTGCGTCATAGCCGATTGGAATTTATTATAAATAAGCGANCACACATCAAATTCNCCCGCTTCAAACATCTGGATTAATTTGGCNCCGATATCAGACGCGGCCGNAAATTGAATTACACCCCTTGTCACCCCCTCCAACGAATCGGTTATCAAGTCACTTGCATCCCGNCGCANCTGATCCGCTCCCTTTTTACCAACGCAGAGAAGCTTGACCGACTTTCCATTCTTTTGGAGTTCAGNTATACGCTTACGCGTTGCTCTCACTATACTTGAATTAAATCCGCCGCAGAGNCCCCTATCCGCTGTCATAACTACCAGCAAGTANTTGTCTTCTACACCCGTTCCTGCCAANAACGCNGGTCCACCAACATTACTCATTTTTCGGGCCAATGTCGCAATCATCCGATCCATTCGCTGAGAGTAGGGNCGGGATTCTTCTGCTTGCTCTTGAGCTCGTCGAAGCTTTGCTGCAGCAACCATTTTCATCGCAGACGTTATCTTCTGCGTTGATTGNACACTATTAATTCTAACTTTGAGATCTTTGAGATTTGGCATACTGCATTAGTTCCCAGAATTAGCTTAGCCCATCAAATTCAAGTAAATTTTTTAGCGTATGCATCAACAAACTCGGTCAAGGCTTTATCCGTGTCATCACTGAGTTCCTGTTCATTTCTAATGGAAGTCAGAATAGCTTCGCCATTAGAGCGAATCTCGGATAAAAGACCTTGCTCGAACCTTGTCACTTCATTCACCTCAATTTCGTCGAGGTATCCGCGAACGCCCGCAAAAATTGAAACAACCTGCTCTTCTACGGTTAATGGTGCATATTGACCCTGTTTTAANAACTCTGTTAATCGGACACCCCTCGCCAGTAGTCTTTGTGTCACTGGATCCAAGTCCGAAGCAAATTGAGCGAACGCTGCCATCTCTCGATACTGGGCCAGTTCCAATTTAATTCTGCCTGCAACTTGTTTCATGGCTTTAATTTGTGCCGCTGAACCAACACGACTNACNGAGAGTCCNACGTTAACCGCGGGCCTTATGCCTCTGTAGAATAATTCGGTTTCNAAGAAAATNTGACCGTCGGTTATAGAAATAACATTGGTTGGAATGTATGCAGAGACATCACCAGCTTGCGTTTCGATAACCGGCAGTGCGGTAAGTGAACCTGCTCCGTTCTCATCATTCATTTTTGCTGCACGCTCTAGCAGCCTTGAGTGGATATAAAAGACGTCACCAGGGTATGCTTCACGTCCAGGAGGACGCCTTAGCAGTAAAGACATTTGCCGGTAAGCTACAGCCTGTTTGGACAAGTCATCGTAAACAATCAAGGCGTGCATACCATTATCTCTAAAGTATTCACCCATGGTACAGCCGGCATAAGGAGCTAAAAATTGCATGGGTGCTGGTTCAGAAGCAGTGGAAGCTATCACAATTGAATACTCCATGGCTCCATAGTCCTCTAGTGTTTTAACTATTTGTGCAACAGTAGACCGTTTTTGCCCCACTGCCACGTAAATACAAAACAACTTCTTTGAATCATCGTCGCCCGCAGCATCATTCACTGACTTTTGATTAATAAACGCGTCTATTGCAATAGCGGTTTTTCCTGTCTGCCTATCCCCAATAATGAGTTCACGTTGGCCGCGGCCCACAGGGATCAGACTATCGATTGCCTTCAATCCAGTTTGCATGGGTTCGTGAACGCCCTTACGCGGCATAATACCCGGTGCCTTTACCTCGACACGACCTCTTTGCTTAGCATCAATGGGACCCTTACCATCTATCGGATTTCCAAGAGGATCTACAACTCGGCCTAGCAACTCTTTACCAACAGGGACGTCAACAATACTGCCTGTCCGCTTAACTGTATCCCCTTCTTTTATTTCCCTATCGTCGCCAAAAATAACTATTCCAACGTTATCAGTCTCAAGATTGAGAGCCATACCCTGCACACCGTTGGGGAACTCCAACATCTCGCCCGCTTGAACGTCATCCAGACCATAAACTCTCGCAATTCCATCACCAACAGAAAGTACTTGTCCGACTTCGGCAACTTCCGCTTCTGTTCCGAAATTTTCNATNTGANTTTTTAATATTGATGAGATTTCTGCTGCTCTGATATCCATCAGCTCATACCCTTCATGGCAGTTTGTAACCTTTGTAGCTTAGAACGAATTGAGCTATCAATCATACGTGACCCAACTCGCACAATAAGNCCTCCTATTAGTGAAGTATCGACCGTCAGATCGATAGACACCTTTTGACCCAGAACTTTGTTNAGAGAACCTGTTAAATCCTTTATTTGCTTCGCGCTTAGNTCTACTGCCGANACAACTGATGCTTTTATTTCACCCCTACGCTCTGCCAATTCAGACATAAAAACATCGATTATTTCACCTATAACAAAAATCCGGCGATTCATCACAACGGTACCGATAAATTTTTTAGTTAGCGGGTTAGCATTAGCCTTTTCNAGTATTGCCATAAGGCCGTTATTTTGATCTGCCCTGCTAACAACGGGCGATCGGATGAGACGGTTAAGATCTTCACTATCTGCCATCAATTGACGAAAATTAACCAGATCGTCTGAAATAGCGTCCAGAGCTCGGCCTTGGTCCGCTAGTTCATAAAGAGCTGAAGCGTATCTACCGGCTAGACTTTGTGAATTGGCAACCACTCCGAAACATTCCTTTTACCATTTTGACGGCACAGTATAGTCTGATAGGGGCGTATTTGACCACCCATAGCGGCGTTTCCTAGCACACAGATCACATGCACGCAAGCGGTTGCTGACATAGAAAACTATCAACCAAAGGNGCGCTCGGTTTTAAGACTTTTTTTACCCTGTTTTTCCAAAGGCTAGAAACCGTAAGCAACCAAATACATACACTCAATCAGATAAAACTATGAGGATCAACGTCTATCTCTATTTTTGAGGAACCTCTTATTTTTAAGGCGCCCAACCAATCCGATATCATTTTTTGGACATTGAGGGTTTTGTCAGCTTTTATAAGAAACCTTCGACGGTGCCTGCCTCTCAAGAACGCAAGTGCCGATGGCGCGGGACCCAGGATTTGGGCGCGGGGCGTAACTGGGGCAGATGCAGCTACAATACGAGCTGTCTGGTCTGCTTCTATCTCATTTGTCGAACTAACAATCAAAGAAACTAATCTGCCAAACGGTGGCATTTCAGCTTCATTTCGAGATTGCTTTTCTAAATTTAGAAACTTTTCTCTATCCCAATTTGACAGTGCCTGCATCAACGGATTATCTGGCTGTCTGGTCTGCAACCATACTTCACCTAATCTATTTTCTCTTCCTGCCCTACCGGCAACCTGATGGAGCATTTGATATGTCCTTTCACCTGCACGCAGATCGCCCCCCGCCAAACCCAAATCAGCATCCAGCACTCCAACGCATGTTATGAGAGGAAAGTGATGGCCTTTTGCTATCACCTGTGTGCCTACTATTATGTCAATCTCCCGCTCCTTAACCGACTTCAAAAAGTCGATTAGTGCTTGCCCGCTCGAGAGAGTATCGCTTGAGGCGATGCCAACTCTTGCATCTGGAAATAAGTCGGTTACTTCTTCCGCTATTCTTTCAACACCTGGCCCTGCGGCAGTGAGAGAATCCACGGCACCGCATTCGGAACAAGTAGTTGGCACCTTTATTTTGTATCCACAATGGTGACATTGCAGACGAGACTTCGACCTATGTTCCACCAACCAAGNCGAACAACTTGGACATTCATTTCTATGTCCACAGACAGTGCATATATTTAAAGGTGCATAGCCCCGTCTATTGAGAAAAAGTAGAACTTGTTCCTCCCTGGTGATTGTTGCTTTAATTGCTTGTTGAAGCTTAGGAGATATCCATGCGCCGACACGATTTTCGCTACTTCGAATGTCTATTATTTCAACCTTAGGCAATTTAGCTTTACCATATCTTTGAGATAAAGATACTCTTCTGTACCGACCTACTTCCACATTTTGCAACGTTTCGAGGGATGGAGTTGCCGAAGCCAGAACGACAGGGATGTCACTAATTCTGGCTCGCAAAATAGCCATATCACGCGCGTGATACCTTGGACCTTCCATTTGCTTGAAGGCGGGTTCATGTTCCTCATCCACAACCAAAAGCCCGAGTTTAGGAAAGGGTAAAAACAATGCAGACCGCGCTCCTACTAAGACACGCACTTTACCTTTAAGAATGCCACGCCATATGTGTCGTCTTTTTTTCTTTGATAGCTCCGAATGCCATTCGACCGGTGCAGCGCCAAAACGCTTAGAAAATCTCTCAACAAATGGACGGGCCAAGGCTATCTCTGGTACTAAAATCAGGACTTGAAGTCCTTTATTTAAAATTTTAGTAATTACTTCGAAGTAAACTTCGGTCTTTCCAGAGCCTGTAACCCCGTCGATAAGTGAAACAGCAAATTTATCCTGTTCCACGGATTCTGTGAGCGCAGTCGCTGCAGTTTTTTGCTCATCGTTCAACTGAACGCCACTTTTACCGAAGCACCCTAACGGCGGGGGGGTAAAATCTTCTTCAACAACCTGTTTTTGGATGCCACCGGATGCAAGTAATCCGTTAATTACCGAGCTTCCCACGCCTGTAATTTTCCTAATTTGTTTGGATGTTCTCGGGACATTATCCCCCAAGGCGTTAAGCACCCGCGCCCTAGCAGATGTCATTCTTAAATTTTCTGAATGATTGTTCCCGCTTGTATAAAGTAACTCGATTTTATCGGAAGATTTGAAAATCTCCGGCACGCTTAAAACCATTTTTAGCACGGCACCCAATGGGATCATGTTATAGCTTGCCACGCGGAAAATAAAATCAAGCATCGCAAGCGAAATGCCATGGTCCCCGTATCTGTCTGAAACAAGCTTTAATTTTTGTTCGGCTGTTTCCGACATCCCATTAGCAACTACCACTCCAATACATAATCGATTAACGAACGGGACTTGCACGATATCACCGATATGAAGATCAAGACCATTTGATAAATAGTCGTAGGGCTTATTTACAGGCCTCGCTATCAAAACGCTCACCCTTTCGGCTGATATAATCGGATTTGTAGCAATCGCCTGTTTTTTCATTTTTTACTGCCAAACGGTGTCTTAATAAATGCAAACTATCTCGTCATAGTTACTATCGCTTTTTTTAGATAACAATAGAGAACTCTGCCATTTTATCATTTTTCCAATTGGCTAGCCATCTTCCCAGCCTTTTGCTAGAATCACCGTGTATTTAATGTTTCGAAATAGAGGTTCCGATGAAATTTTTTCTTGATACTGCTAATGTAGATGAGATTGCAGAGCTGGCACCAACCGGCCTAGTGGATGGAATTACAACCAATCCTTCTCTTATAGCCGCTTCAGGAAGAAACATGATCGAGGTCATTAAAGAAATAACAGGATTGGTTGACGGACCAGTGAGTGCAGAGGTTACCGCCACCGACTACGAAACAATGGTTGCAGAAGGCCAGCGTCTGCAAAGTATTGCAAAAAATGTTACTGTGAAAGTTCCACTTACATTTGATGGGCTAAAGGCATGTAAAACGTTGGCTGACGAGGGAACATCAGTTAACGTAACTTTGTGTTTTTCCGCCACCCAAGCTCTGCTAGCCGCGAAAGCTGGAGCAGCATTTATATCCCCTTTTGCTGGAAGATTAGATGATATAGGAGGTGTTGGAATGGAACTTATCTCTGATATTATCGAGATCTATTCTAATTATGATTTCAAAACAGAGGTTCTAGTTGCATCTGTAAGGGGCCCCCTTCATGTTCTNCAGGCCGCCATGATGGGAGCCGATGTAGCCACTGTACCAACTTCGGTTATCAAGGCATTATATAACCACCCATTAACCGATAAGGGTCTGGAAGCATTCATCGCTGATTGGGAAAAGACAGGCCAGTCCATTCTAGGGAAATAATTTTACTTTTCAGCTTTTCTTTTTGAGCAGCTAACTGAAAGTAACCGCCGATGGAAAATCATTCACACGTTGTTAGTAATGATTTTATTGACCGCGAAGTGGTTCANGTTTTTGNAAACTGGAGAGATTGGCTGTCTAGTGAAAGAAGATTAGCTGAAAACACCCAAATAGCTTATGTAAATGACGTGACGGCTTTTTTTCACTTCTTCTCAGAACACATAGGCTCAAATATAANTATGGTTAATTTACAACAACTTACCATCACTGACTTNCGATCGTTTCTGGCCAACAGGAAACGAACGGGACTTTCTAATACTTCTATGGCTAGAAAAGTCTCAAGTATTCGAAATTTTTTCTATTATCTCAATAAATTTAACCACCTTAAAAACGAGGCTATAAACCTCCTAACATCACCAAAAATNCCACAGGCTATCCCAAAGGCGCTTGAGCAAAGAGAAGCCTTTTCGCTTCTTGAAANCCCTNATGGGGAGTCAACACATCCTTGGGTTNACGCACGCGATAGAGCAGTATTTTCCCTCCTTTATGGCTGTGGGCTGCGCATAGGAGAAATAATCGCACTAAACGGAAATGACATCCCCTTATCAGACTCAATAATTGTAAATGGTAAAGGAAATAAGCAACGACTTGTTCCAGTTATCCCGATCATTCGTGAACTCGTAAAGGCTTATATGGAAATTTGTCCATTTGGTTTTTCAAAGAAGGGACCGGCTTTTTTTGGTGTAAGGGGTCAGCGATTAAACCCAGGGGTAATACAAAGATCCATGAGATCAATGCGAGGAATTTTAGGATTACCACCCACCGCTACACCCCATTCGCTTAGGCATTCTTTTGGAACACATTTACTGATGAACGGCGGAGATTTACGAGCCATCCAGGAATTACTTGGTCATGCCTCGCTCTCAACAACCCAAAAATATACGGCTATCGATACTAACTACCTAAAAGAAGTTCACCGCAAGTTTCACCCAAGGGGATAATTAAAAGATTAGAGATAGTCAGGATATTCTATGCATTCAAAATCTCTACCATTTTTTCCCCTATAATAGCAGGAGATTCAGCAACATGGATACCCGCAGCAGCCAAAGCTTCCATTTTTTCTTTAGCACCGCCTTTTCCACCAGCTATTATAGCACCAGCATGCCCCATGCGCCTTCCCGGCGGGGCTGTCATGCCCGCTATAAAACCAAGGATTGGCTTTGAGGTTTTTGACAACCTTATGAATTCAGCAGCTTCCTCTTCTGCCACCCCTCCGATTTCCCCAATCATCACAATAGATTCAGTTTGAGGGTCCGCTAAAAACATTTCGAGGCATTCAATAAAATTCGTACCATTGATAGGGTCCCCTCCGATACCAATGCAGGTTGATTGCCCCAAACCAACAGCTGTCGTCTGGGCTACCGCCTCGTAAGTCAGCGTTCCTGATCTTGAAACTATTCCGACGCTACCAGCTTTATGAATATGTCCCGGCATAATACCGATTTTACAAGCCCCTGGGGTTATAATTCCCGGGCAATTAGGGCCAATAAGTCTTGTTTTGCAACCCTTGAGCGCCCTCTTAACCTTAACCATATCCAAAACTGGGATTCCTTCTGTAATACAAATTACCAAGGGCACCTGAGAGTCAATTGCTTCCAGTATCGAATCCGCAGCATATTTGGGAGGAACATAGATGACTGATGCATCCGGCTGTGTAACTGATACTGCTTCAGCAACTGTATCAAAAACTGGCAGGGCAAGGTGAGTTTCTCCTCCCCGGCCTGGCGTTACCCCGCCGACCATTTTAGTTCCATAAGCAATTGCTTGCTGAGAGTGGAAGGTCCCCTGATTTCCGGTAAAACCTTGACAAATAATTTTTGTATTTTTATCGACTAAAACCGCCATTAGCTCAACTTTCCTACAGCATCCACTATTTTTTGTGCCGCAGACGAAAGGTTTTCTGCCGATAATATTGGCATACCACTTTCAGCCAAAATACTTTTTCCTTTTTCAACATTTGTACCCTCTAGACGCACTACCAGCGGCACGCGTAGATCGATTTCCTGAACTGCAGATACGATGCCTTCCGCTATTATATCGCAACGCATAATCCCGCCGAAAATATTAACAAGGATCCCTTTCACGTTTTCATCTGACATGATCAGTTTAAACGCAGAAGCTACTCTTTCCTTGGTAGCGCCTCCTCCTACATCCAGAAAATTTGCTGGGTCTCCCCCATGTAGTTTTATGATGTCCATGGTAGCCATTGCCAACCCAGCACCATTCACTAAACAGCCTATGTTGCCGTCAAGTTTTATATAATTTAACTCCAGTTGCGTGGCCTCAATTTCCGCTGGATTTTCTTCACTTTCATCACGAAGTTCTTGCACTTCTGGCTGTCTAAACAGAGCATTATCATCAAAACTCATCTTGGCATCAACAGCCAACACCTCATCACTCCCTGTGATAACTAGTGGATTAATCTCAATCATCGCCGCATCTAATTTGTTAAAGGCTTCGTAGAGGGAATGCAGTAAATCTGAGAAGCATCGGTGCTGGTCTTTAGACAAACCCAGTTCTTTTGAAATTTGCTGTGTGTGGTAACCTTTAAGCCCAATGTGCCCATCAACGTTTATTTGAATTATTTTTTCCGGCGTGTTTTCAGCAACTTCTTCGATTTCCATTCCACCTTCGGTGGAACAAATAACAGTAACGCTCCCAAACTTTCTATCTACAAGCATTGAAAGATAAAATTCACGTTCTATCTGACATGCCTCTTCAATATATACGGTTTTTACTTCCTTTCCCTCCGCACCCGTCTGCTTTGTGACGAGCGTATTATTCAGCATCCTCTTAACATTAATTTCAACATCCGAGAGGCTATTGGCGATTGTTACACCCCCTCCGCCATGCTCGTCGCTTTTAAAAAAACCCGCTCCCCTTCCACCCGCATGGATTTGAGATTTAACTACAAATTTTGATCCAGATAATTCTTGATCCAGCCCTATTAAATCCCGCAAAGAGTTGATAACCTTCCCGTTAGGAACAGGCACACCGTACTGCTTCAACAAACTCTTAGCTTGATACTCGTGAATATTCATGCAAATTCGCAATAGTTTTATGGCGTACATTTACCAAGATCTACTGCCTTGTAGACTTGGCTATTACTAACGATCGTTTAACGCTTAAATTGGCGCTCAGTCAACATTGTATTTCAACATCCGATTAGTAACGCGTACTCCATTGCATCGCTTTACTAGCTTTATGTGATGATTCCTAACTTTCTAACTTGGAAGCCGCCTCGTTTAATTCTATAACAGCCTGCACTGAATGATCGAACATTGCGCGTTCAGAGGCATTCATTTCTATTTCCACGATTCGTTCTACGCCACCGCTCCCCAAAACGGCGGGCACCCCGACATAGAGACCATCAAGACCGTATTGGCCATCGCAGTATGCCGCGCAAGGCAAAACCCGTTTCTTATCACGCAAATATGCTTCAGCCATTTCAATTGCGGAAGAGGCCGGTGCATAAAATGCTGAACCGGTTTTGAGCAGTTTCACAATTTCTGCACCCCCATCGCGAGTACGTTGGACAATTTCGGCTAGCTTTTCCTCTGTGCTCCATCCCATTTTTATTAAGTCTGGAACAGGAATTCCTGCTACGGTCGAGTATCGCTCAAGTGGAACCATTGTATCGCCATGCCCGCCAAGAACAAATGCTGTCACGTCTTCAACTGAAACATTAAATTCTTCCGCAAGAAAATAACGAAACCGAGCACTATCTAAAACACCTGCCATCCCAACTACTTTATTGGTTGGAAGGCCACACGCCTTCTGAAGGATACCCACCATCACATCTAATGGGTTTGTTATGCAAATAACAAAGGCGTTAGGACAATTTTCCCGAATACCTTTTCCAACTGAATGCATTACTTTGGTATTGGTACCAATTAGGTCATCTCTGCTCATTCCAGGTTTTCTGGCAATACCCGCTGTAACTATTACGACGTCTGCACCAGATATTTTCGAATAATCATCCGAACCGGTAATACTTGCGTCGAACCCCTCGACCGGCGACGCTTCGGCTATATCCAGTGCTTTGCCTTGAGGGACACCATCAACAATATCGAATAGGACAACATCGCCCAACTCTTTCAGGCCTGCCAAGAGAGCTAACGTACCACCAATATTACCAGCACCAACTAATGCAATTTTGTTTCTAGACATTAATAAACTCTCCAGAGGCTTTTGTTGACTATTTAAACATCAAATTCATCACACATGGGTTTAACGCGTTTAATCTTTTTCTACAAGACAATACAATTTTTACTCCCATTACCTATCACTACCGCGAGCTTCTTGTATATATTCTACGGATTGCATTTCCATCAATCTGGAGACCGTTCTGTCAAACTCGAAACGCCAATCATAACCGGAGTAAAGCTCTGTAGGTTGAGCAGATGCCGAGATGATTACATGTGTTTTTGTATCGTAGAGAGTATCCACTAGTACCATAAATCTGCGAGCTATGTCGCGCTGATCATCCTCAAAAACAGGTACATCCGATATTATTATCGACCTGTAGCGCTCTGCTATCGCAAGAAAATCTGCAGCTGCCAGCGGTTTTCTGCACAAATCATCGAAACCAAACCTCGCAACCCCATCACAAGCTTGCGGGATGAAAATTTTTCTGCCTTTAAATTCAAAACTCTCGCTAGCACTCGGGTGCCCATCGGTTAACTCAGAAAATATGTTATCTAAAAGAATTACTGTTTCCGAGTTAACGGGAGAGAGGTAGGCTTGCATTTCCTTCAACCTATCCAGCCGATAATCGAGTCCATCAGTCAAATGCAGAACTTCCATGCGATTCTGGATCAATTTTATAAACGGTAAAAATCGGTCTCGCTGTAGACCATCTTTATAAAGATCGCTTGGATGTCTATTGGAGGTAGCCACAACAACTACTCCCAGCTCCATCATTGCCGTGAATAGCCTTGCTACAATCATGGCATCCGCTATATCTCGAATTTCAAATTCATCGAAACAAAGCAACGCATTTTTTTCTGCTAGCAGCTTTGCCGTAGGAGCTATTGGCTCACTATCTTTATCATTTTTATTCTTTTCCCGCCAATTATGGATTGCCTCGTGGGCTTCTTGCATGAACTTATGAAAGTGTATTCTTCGCTTTCTTTTTACATCCACCCCATCAAAAAATAGATCCATCAACATCGACTTGCCTCGCCCAACCGACCCAAAAATNTATAACCCTCTAGGGNATGCTTCCGGACTTTTCGGTTGAAACGGCAAAAAAGATTTCCATCCANCAAGCGGTTTTGCAGCCTTGTAATCTGCTAATGTGCCGTGAAGTTTTTGGAGTTTATCGACCGCGAGTTCCTGACCTTGATCCCGTGTCAGGGTGCCTGCAGAAACCAAGCTTTCATATCCTGCCCTCGGCCCTTCTTCAAACGTCATACCAGTATTCTTAACGCCCCCCTGTAACCGGCAGAATCGCACCCGCGCAGTAACTCGCGCCTGGACTTAGCAGCCAAACAATTGCTTCGGCAACTTCTTCTGGTTTCCCCACACGTCTAATAGGTATTCCTGGAACTGCCTCTACCGCGCGATTAGGGAGACCCGCTGATGCATGGATTTCCGTATCTATCATCCCCGGTGATACGGCGTTGACAATAACACCCTCTTGAGCNACCTCTCTTGCAAACCCTAGTGTGAACGAGTCGACCGCCCCTTTTGAGGCCGCGTAATGCACAAATTCATTTGGNCCGCCGAGCCTCGANGCTGCTGANGCTACATTCACAATATATCCTCCGCGTCCCCCATTTTTTATAGACATTCGTTTTACGGCCTCCCGACAGCATAACATCAAGCCAACTACGTTTAACTCCATTATTGCTCTAATCGCCGATGCTGTCATATCCTGTACTCGGGCGGTCTTTCCTGTGGTGCCCGCACTGTTCACCAGCCCCGTAATTTGGCCTAAGTCCTTCTCAACCTGCTCAAACATGTTAAGAATATCATCTTCAGAAGTCATATCACCCTTTATTTCCATTGACCTGCGCCCGAGTGCCCTTACCTCTNCCGCTACTTNGTTTGCCGCATTTGCGTCACGGGCATAGTTAATTGCTATGTCCCAACCCTTTTTTGCTGCACAAATTGCAGTAGCCGCACCTATCCCTCTGCTGCCACCAGTAACAAGAAGTACCTCCGACATAAAAAAGTTCCTTTCTTTATTTTTCAGAAAATTAGTCCTGCACCTTTTGATTACAACTCCGCATTATATTGACCACTTGATGACTCGGAAAGAAATACACTTCNATCGAAGGGNCTTTAGATTAAATTTTTATATACATATATTCCGATCACGGAGGCTGACAAAAGCCAGCCTAGTAATATTANACATAATTGACGNGGTTTAATTAACCATAAGCCTCCNTATAAAAANCTTGCAATCCANGANCCATTAAACGCNGGGTAAAAAAATACGAACGCGGAAAAAAGAGCTGGGATCGCGGCAAGCGCAAATCCTACNCCNTACGAANCTGTCANAGCTAAAAGCGCTCCATAAATTGCTGGATAAACCATCATGGCAATCGATGTAAAAGCCAAAACGCCCCCGGTGATGCCGCCGACNTTACCCTCCGGAGACAATCTTGCTNTCTCAGCGAGAAGGATCCCATGCCAGCTTAATGATGTTACGTTATACAAAATNGCCACCAACAATATCGAATTATAGCTCCAACCTGTATCCAAAATACCGACCAAAACACCGCCAACGGCCGCAAAAAAACTTATACCAAACATAACCGTTCTGGCAGACAAGTAAGTACTCCCCAGCCAGCCCCATAGAATTCGGGCGCCTATGGCTGTTAAACTTGCTATTGCGAAAGCGGAACCCGCCTCCAATTCACTGTAATTCAAACCGTCAATCATGAATAAAATGAAAAACCCAGCAAAAATCGACTGCAATCCACCTAGTGAAAAAGCACAAAGAGCTAGATCCCTTAACTCCGGTTGGGAAATAACTATTTTCATAGTTTGAAGCGCACCCGAAAAGGAAAACTTTACATCTGGTTTTCGATCGCTGTCGAAATGCTCCCTAAGGGGCTGCAACGACAAGGCTACAAAATATACTATCACACCTACGACAAAACATGTTCCATAGGCGTCGAGCTGTATTGAGAGATCGAAGGTTCCCAAATAAATTCCAGCACCAAGTAATGCTGGGACCAGTATCCCAGCGATAAGGCTGCCAACGGGCACCCCAGTTTGCTTGATAGAAAAAATAATCGGCGCAAGGTGTTTTGGACTATATTTAGCGAGTATATGAGAACTTGCCGGGGTAGAGACAGATGCCGCCCCCAACAAAATTGCTGCAAACGGGTAAAGCCATAGGATTCCGAGTGCGCACACAAACAAGCTGCCTCCCATGAAATATAAGCACCATTGACTAATTCGCAGCGCGCCTAGACGGATAATAATCGCCCCACAGCCCATGGCTGCCGCTATGGATGTGACGTTTTGAATAAATAAGTACAATCCCAGCCAGGCTCTGGAAATCCCAAAATCTTCGGCTAACCGGTCCGCAAGAAAAGGGATCACTATCTGACAAACATAGGAAAATGCTTGCTGCATCAACATGGAAGACGTCGCGAGAGCAAGGATAATTCGCCAATCGAAACGCGCCAGATTCACTTGAATAAAGTCCGATCTCTAATTTGGATATTCACTTCCACCAGCATCCCTGGCGCGGTAATTTTAGGTTTATCCAATATTTTAATTTTGACAGGTATTCTCTGTTCACCCTTTCTGGCCTTATTATTTATTGAACCGCTTTGAGACTCGTGTAAGTCAGTCAAGGTAACCTGCCCAATACCAATAACTTCACCACGAAACATTTCAAATGGATATGCATTAAGGTGAAGTTTTACCGGCTGCCCAAGTTCCAAGTGTCTGATTTGGTCCTCAACTATATTTGCCTCAACCCAGACATTTTCCGGATCATGTACGATTATGAGTTCATCGGCGTCTTCAACATATTCACCAGGGTTTTTAAAAATTCTATCCACGATGCCATCTGTTGGACTATGAATTCGTCTTTCTGAAATATCTACTTCCAACTCGCGTTTCTTTGCTCTCAAGCGCTCGAGAGTAATTGAAGCAATCTTTATATCTTCATCGAAAACTGCCAGATCCGCTTTCCTAGATAGAATTTCCTTACTTTCTAATTCAGCTACCCTTATTTGGGCCTCCGCAGCTTTAATTTGCCCCTTTAAATCCAGAACATTATCTTGCTCAATCTCCATATTTTTTCGCGAAGCCAGTTTTTTCGAAAACAAATAGCTACTCCGCCCAAGTTTCTTTTCAGCTAGACGCAGCCGATCTATCAAAGTTTTTAAGTCTAATTTAAATGCCTTAATTTTTTCAATTTTCGTTGCAGTTTTTGAATTAAGATTTGTTTTGAGAGAATACCTCTCTGCGACTAACTTATCTTTTCTTGCCTTGGCTTCTTTTAACTCAGCTTCAAGTGCCCTAATACGTTCTCGTATCTGCTCCATCTTCATCGTGACAAGAAGATCGCCACGCTTTATTACGTCCCCTTCTTTGACGAGAATATCTTCTATAGTCCCATTGACACGACTTGAAACTCTGGTCATGTCCGACTTTATTCTGGCATCAAACTCATAAACGTGCGTAAACCAGTGAAAGCCCTCGTATGTGGCAAATGCCAAACCGACTAAAATAGCTAATACGGATATCCACTTAATATGAAAATGTCGTGCGCGCATTTAAAAAGGATACTTTCTGGGCGATTGAGAACTCGTTTAATACGCAATGGTCGCCCTAACCTCAACCTAATCTTATGAAACTTGCGCTTTCAGGCAATATAAACTGCACAAAACCCACATACTGATGGCGTATGTGCTTTTTTAACTAGTGCTGTTGCTGATTCGCATCGAAAATCGTTAAATTGTTGTAAGCTTATATTTAAACAAAAACGAAAACTTTACTGCGATAGGCAATGGAATGACGGATGAATACGTTGATGCTGAGTTGACTTATATTGTTGATGATGGAAAACCTTCGATTCGGTATGTCGACTGGCCAGAAGAGGAGCACAATGAAAGCATAGCATCATACGAGCCACGAATGACCCGAATTTTGAATGGACGGTTTCTAACTCCTTCGCCTGAATTAAATGACTTCGGCTTTAAATTACTAGATAGCAAGAGCGCCGTTTCTAACTTTTACAGCGAAAAAGAAGTGAAAGATATTTATTACCCTGAAACTGAAGCTGTTATAAAAAAAGAGAGCGGTGCAAGGGAAGTACTTGTGTTTGATCATACTATCCGCACACCAGATACTTCCACACACCAGACTGGATGGGTGCGGGGCCCAGTTCGCTACGTACATAATGACTACACCGAACGCTCTGCTGTTCAACGATTGAAAGACTTTTTTCCAAAAACGGCTCAGAATTTGCTGAAAGGTAGATTTGCCATTATTCAAACTTGGCGATCGATTGCAGATCGGGTCGAGTCTGAGCCTTTGGCACTATGTGACGGAAAAACTATTCCGAAAACAGGCTTCATCAGGAATGAACGCAGGTACAAAGATAGAACTGCCGAGACCTATCATATTTGCTATAATCCAGAACATAAATGGTATTTCTTTCCATATATGACGAGTTCTGAATTACTTATTTTTAAGGTCTTCGATACAAGCGATGAGGTCGATGTCCGTTTTACAGCTCATTCAGCTTTTTCTGATCCAAACACCCCCGCAAGCGCTCCCCCTAGACAAAGTATTGAGATGAGAGCGTTAGTATTTTTCTAAACCAAGTTTGCAACAGCATTACTGTTAAATTACAAAAATATTACTTTTTTAAAAAAACTAAGTTGACTCTGCGNCATATACATTTGATTGTTTCGCGTTTGGGATTTCACCTGTAACGATTTCGAAGGAAAAGCCNNCGTTNANGTTACAAGAGATTTNNAATCNAGTTAANGCAGATTGAGTTAAGAAGTTTTTGAAAATGGTGAGTGCAAATTTGGACAGCTTCGATAACATCTCGCATATAGAGG
>NZVJ01000036.1 GCA_002701455.1 Rhodospirillaceae bacterium | reverse complement strand
AATTTCTTCCTCTGAGAAACCAAGACGGAGCCAGTTGTTGCGGTAGTTATCTAATTTCATATATCGTGCCATCTGCTTATGTCCCACCTCTCTGCCAGTCACTGCATCATCAGTAAAACAAATTTTCTGTTCAACGCATAGCCACTGCTCTGGTCCCATTATGCTCCGAGCTTCAGCGGTATGACTTGGTGTCACACAGTAGGGAAGTGCTCCTTTGGCTTTTGCTGCAGCCAATTCGAGCATTTTAGGTCCAAGTGCCGCGAGAACTATCGAGCGTTCCTTAGACTCTATAGTTGCATCGATAATAGAGGTTTCCATATCATTCAAATACTTTCGCATTGTTGTTACAGGTTTCCCATATTGGTGACCACGTGCATTTTCAACCAGTGGTACATGACTTACTCCTAATCCGAGAAGAAATCTCGACGGATAAAAATGATTTAAACTATCATACCCTTGAGAGGCCGTAACAGGGTCTCTGGCGTAGATATTGGCTATACCGCTTGCGACGGTTAAAGAGTTACTGCGTGAAAGCAAAAATCCCCCTAAAGCAAAGCATTCGAAGGAGAGAGATTCAGGATACCAAAGTGTCGTGTAACCCTTTTGTTCTACTATTTGTGCCATTGACGCTAGTTCACTTTTGTTAAGAGTATTGGTTGAGCACCAGACACCAAGTCCTGTCGGTTTTTGCATCATTTGAATACTGGACATTTTGTGTTGATCATTTTTTTAGCAGACCGTTTATTGACAGGGTGAAAACGCTTTAGCCTCTAACAAACAAGTGAAATTTCTTCATTTTATAATTATAAAACTAATAGCGAAAATTTCTTAAAAAAAAATTGATTATGGCGGGGTCTGACTAAAGCTTTGAGTGACTTCCGTCGCAGAGTGCCCCCTTTTTACTGTGCTTGCATCCACAGAAAAACACCTTCCCTGATTTCGCAGCAGTATATCTTAAAGGCGTGAAATCGGTTCCCTTATGCGAACCATCACATAGTGGTTGCTTACTGCTTTTCCCGCAACTGCACCAAAAGTATGACTTGCCTTCCTCAACCTCTGTTGGGAAAGAACTCTTCTGAGCTATGATAGGAGTCGACATTTAATCCCCCGCAAAAACTTTATCAGTTAATGACATTATATGGGATTTTTAGACCAGTTTAACAAGGAAATAATTTTTCTTTTAAAAAGTTTCTATCGTTAGGTAGGAAGTTAAAGCCCAAGCTGATGTTAACTGTTGATCAATATGCCCAAAAATAATAACGGGTCTTGTGAGTATTCTTGACGAATATGATAAAAATCTTACCTATAAGGTTTAGATAACTATTATAGCCTGGGCCTATCTGTTGTGAAATGTGACTTGCGCTACATGATGACTTCTTTTTTGATTGAAAATGTAAAACCAAATTTGTTTTTTATGTTACTCGAGCTTGAGCACGTTACCTCCAATATTAAACTCTTGGTTAGGGAGCAGTATAGTTACGGCAGAATCAGTGTTGATCGGGAGATGCTTGCTGGAATCGAAAATTCCCAAAATGATTTGAAACAGATATCAAATTGGCTGAATCTGAGAGATCTCGGGGATTTAGTTGGCCGAGAAGTAATAGGATTGGATAAGTTGCTGAAGAGTGCTTTAGGCGAGTATTTTTTACCACAATTAGACGAACTTGAGGATAACGCTATTGCCAACTTTGAGTTGGTTGATTGGTTTAGACAATATGGATTCGCAAATAAAACAACCAATTTTGAAATCAAGTGCGGAATAAAAGTACTTCCGGAAAATATCAAAAAGCAAAGCCCAAATAACAATAGGTCTTGGGTGCCAAATTCTTTTGAAAAGCCCGGGGGTCATGACGAAAGGGAAATACTCAGTAACGAGTGGGATCCGAGAAAATTTGCGAAAATGCACTTAAAGGTATTGAAGGGAGGGCACGGGTGAAGGATGCTAAAGTTCAGGCGATAGATGGTGACGGTGACATTATTCACGTTGAAATGAAAAACGAAAACGGCGAACAGATTGTCGGGGTTTATCAGCTGATTGGTTGGACGAAACCTTCTAAAAAAGTTAAAGCTCAAGCAGAGCTTGAGCTTTATGTCCCGCCTAAGCTGAGCCACCCTATCCAATGATGGAGATCAAAACGCGCCGTTTATAGAGTGGTTTTGAAGTTTTTTCGAATTAAAAAGACTCGTGTTTTAACGTACTTATCTTTTGCAAACTTATTTGGCCATGACGTAGCTCGCGCCGCTCTTTTCTATGTAACCGAATTTTGGGTTAATCATATGGCCACTGGTGCAAAGCAATTTGTCTGTGCTAACCATATCAAGCAGTTCTTTTCGAGATTTCAGAGCCGCCTCAGGATCAACATCAAAGACCGTTGAAATGTTGGGGTTGTCCAGTTGTAGGTTGGGTACATGAAGAATATCCCCCATTTGCATCAAACTTTCATTGCCATCGTCTACCCTAAACCCGGAGTGTCCAGGTGTATGGCCTGGTATGCTAACGGACGTAACACCCGGGATAATATCGTTCCCGAAAGCGATAGTTTCTACTCGGTCCTCATAAGCCTTCAACGCAGATCTTGCTAAGCTTGCCCAATCGTTGCCATTTACTTCGGCATCTGTGAAGTCGTCCGACGTCCAAAAATTGTATTCCAGATCTATCAGTTTAAACGAAGCGTTTTCGAACACGGCAGCCCCGTCGGCGTTTATCGCGCCAGCCACGTGGTCGGGATGAAGGTGTGTGAAGAAAATATCTGTTATATTTTCTGGTCCTAGTCCCGCTTCTCTTAGAGCGTCTTTCACAAAGCCACAGGTCGGGCCAAAAAGATCTCTGCAGCCCGTGTCGATAAGTAAATTCTGACTCTCTGTTTGAATTAAATAAGCGTTAACATTCGAGGTTGATAGTTCGTTATTTTCATCGGACGTGATCTGTTGTGATTGTTCGTCGGACAGGTTCATTAATACCTCTGCTGGCAGAGATAATTCGCCGTCGCGTAATGCGGTGACCTTAAGTGCACCAACGGAAATTTGCGAAATCCTACTCATGTCATCCTCTTTCGGTATGTTCAGATATATACCGAAAAAATTAACAGTGATCTCGGCTGAGTCAAGTAATGGTGCACTAAGCGAGAACAACTAGAATAGTTTTTTGGGTATCGACGAATTAAATTACTTTCAACTGAGAAGAGCGGCGGGCACGACTTTTTGTGCCGCCACTGAGATTCGTTCGGGCTTTTTCGAGTAGGATAATCAAATAGGACATTCAGAAAATTTGGAACCGCTGGCTTTTACAGCATCTATCTCACCTACCAGATTTGCTATCTTTTTCACATTTGGAAAATTACTAAACGGTTCGCCATCGCAGGCATCTCTTAATAAAGCAAAACCACCNGTTTCTTCGACTGCTTTAACNCACGTGTATAAAAAGATATCGGCATAAGAGCAAACTTTNCCNGCAAAGAACGGTCCGATGTTCGCGGCAGANAAATGTTGTTCCAGGAATTTCAGGCGTTTTTTATGCAGNTCTGTNAGGTTTGATANACCAGTTTCCTTTCCCCCATTTGCTAGGCTATCAGTNAGCCGCAAATTTCTCCAAAAGACATCATTGTTATCTATGATAATGTCGTGAAATGGTGACAATACAAACGAGTAATAATCCTGGACCCAAGCCCAATACATGTTGGCGCGACCCGCCGCTTCATTATTTTCGGGTGTTAGGGGACCGGGGTATTGCGAAACTAAATATTGCACTATCGCCATAGAATCATTCAACTCNAGGCCATTAGAACGGTCCCTCATCCATGGAATAGTCCCAAACGGCGCTTCTTTATCTTTGTCAAAGTCGTTACCTAACGGAGTAGAAAGAAGGAAATTTACTTTGATATCATGCATAGCACATAAGATATTTATTTGTTCGCCGCGTCCAATTATTGGCAAATAGGCTAGATCTATCTCTTTCATGGACTTCCCTTTCAGTATCCTAAAGTAAGTTTGTTGCTAATGGCTTCTCTATAACAAAACTAGCGTATTACATTAATGTCATCATTAACAACATCTGCTTAACATTCCGATGTGANAAAACTCATAATTCAGTCCGGTTTTAGTCCGTTTAATACAGCTATATGAGCAAAGTCACAAAGCTGTGTTTATCGCTTCCGGTTTTGGTTGAAGTAATCAGNAATTTCCAAATATTATTNATAAACAATTTTTTGGAGGTAATTCAAATGTTAATGGTGAGAAGTGACATCTTATTACTAAGTGATGAGGAAATCCTAGCTTCTCTTGGTGCTTACAAGAAAAGTAGGNGCCTTAATGATGCAAAAAATGCAGNAANTAAACNACCTGCAGTAGAGAGAAACAAGAATTGATTGAACAGGCGGGACTATGGTCATTTAGTGATTTAAAAAAGAGTTATGGAGAATGGTTTTTAAACAAGAATGCAAAAAATTGTTTGCCAAAATAGCCAGCCATTAGCTGCGAAATTATTTTGGCAAGCCACCTGTTGAAAGATCCATGGGCGTGGCAGGAGTGTCATCAGGATTTAACCTGTGTTGATGAAAAACCGTATCGGTTGGATTGTAGCATATCCAAGGAAGTCCTTCATCACTATAATAATGCATAGAAACTTTGATTTTTTCTGGCTGATCTAACGTACCGATGTTGATCACTTGAAGTTCAGGGAACCTTTCGAGGGTTGAACCTATCCCCGTACCACACGTCTTACAAAAACTAGGCCAAATTGCCCGTCCATGTTCGGGGATTATGTGTTGATAAGTAGATAAAGTTTGACCAGTTATATTAAATGAAGTTTTTTCTACACCTATCGCACTTCTGAATGCTGCGCCAGTCGCTTTCTGGCAAAATTTGCAATGACAAGCATAAGACCTTAATGGCGGAGCAGTNATTTTATATCNTATAGNNTCACACAGGCAGCCTCCCGTAAGAATAAATTCAGTCATAGATCTGCCTCACTCTAAACAAATAGGAAATTATCGGTCAAAATAATTTAATTCTCTTGATAGTAATTTGCACGTATATAAAAGAATTTTTTGTGGGAGTAAAATTTGGAACATAAGGAAAGTTGGAAAACTATTATAAGTTCATCAACTTTAATGTCCCTTGCTTTATTAGGTGATGCTCTAATTTATGCAATTTTACCTGTTTATGCTGAAAACTTTGGCTTAACCATACCAATGGTTGGAATTCTCTTGGCGGCAAATAGAATTGTCAGAATTTTTATATACACATTGATCAGTAAATTAGTCACATCTTTTGGTGCACGAGTTCTTTGTATTATTGCGACGGTAATGGCGACCCTTAGCACTTGTTTGTATGGCATTAGCGATGGTTTTTTCCCTCTATTGTGCGCGCGTATACTCTGGGGAATAGCATACGCGATTCTCCTGCTATCAACGCTGGCCTATGCTGTTAACAAAAAAAGCGAAGCTGGAACACGTATTGGTACAAGCCAAGCTATCCAGCGTATTGGACCCATAATCTCCTTGCTGCTGGGCACCTGGTTGGTTTCTGTTTTAGGTCCAAATAACGTCTTTTTGATTTTGGCTCTTCCTACCGGTGTTTCAATTTTGATTGCATTAACATTACCAAGAAAGGAAAAAGCTCAAAATACGCCAAACAGCAACCCAGTTCGGTTAACTAAACCTTCGGTACTCGACTTGCTTTTTTTTGTTCAAGGATATGCAATTGATGGTCTCTTCGCTGTATCAATTACCCTCATGCTGGCAGAAAATACTAGTTTGACGAACGCGGTGCTTGGTGGTGGAGTACTTTTGGCCTTACGTCATTTAGGTGAAGGACTGGCTGCTCCTCTTTTTGGAAATTTGGGAGATCGATTTGGTGGAGTAAAAATATTTTTGATATCGGCAGCATTAACAGTAGCTGGACTAATATTAATCGCTTGTAATGAAGTAATTTTAGGGGCGATACTATTATTAATTTTTAGGGGTGCAATAGCTTCTTTAGGCCCAACAATAATTGCCCAGCAATTTGATTCTAAAGAAACGGTGCTAGATAATTTAGCAAGATTGCAAAGTTGGAGAGATTTAGGGGCTGCAGCGGGACCTATGGTAACAGGGGTAGCGCTTTTGTATGTTTCAGCAGAATTACAACATTTAATTTTAGCAATTATTTTTGGCATAATATTAGTTTTCTCAAGTTCAAAAATTTCCTCAAATCGTAATTAAGAGAACCATCGCATATATTTTAGTTCGACTTAGACTATGAGTGGTTGAACGCTCTACAGCGATTATTAATCAGATAAGTGAGTGACCTTCCAGTGATGCCGGAGAGAGCCATTGTAAGGGTTCTACTAATTAGCTTGAGTTATTGCTGAAGCAGAATAACAATATATCTTCGATGCTCTTTTCAATTGTCAGTGGGATCAATCTGTGTTTTAGGTACCGTAAATTTTTCATCAAATGAAGTTAATTTTTTGGAGAGAAGCGGGTCGTGGAAAAGTCAATTATTGATCATATTGCAATATTTATATTCAGGAAGCTGCAATATACAAAGATAATGGCTGCTAATATGCGTCAACCAAGACATTTTTTATTCGGTAATATTACTAAGAGATTGATGCGTTTTGGTAATCTCGAAATGATCCCAGATTGTGTTAACAGACTAAATGTAAATCATGGCGATGCAGTGGTTGAAGTTGGATCTGGAAACGGCCAGGCAGTTGATGAGATTCTTTTAAAGGAACCACAAAAAGTTTTCGCTTTCGAAATCAGTAAAACATTTTTAGCAGATTTATGGTCTAAATTTAATGATAACCCAAAAGTAGAAATACTTGATCAGGATGTTGGGAACTCTGAAAGGTTTATAGGCGATAAAAGCGTAGACAAGATTCTGCTTATAAACGTTATATACTTTCTCAGTCCACTTGAGGATTATTTGCTAGAATTTAAACGCATTCTCAAACCAAACGGTTCTATTTTAATAGCCGGAAAATTTGGACCGGCTAGTCAAATGGATCAGAGTGTGTTTACGCATACAAATTTGGAAGAATTACTTTCCGTCCTAGAGAATTATTTTAATGTGACGTCTGAGGATGTCGATTTGGGTAGTCCTATATCTCGCTATAATGCGATTACACTGACAAACAAAACAAAAAGATAATCTGGTTGTTGTTTCGGCTTTAAATTTAAAGAATGAAAAATGAAGGATACTAAAAGTAAAATAAATAGTTTGCCCTTAATTGATATTTCAAAGTTTTTTAAGGGGTCATTAAAAGAAAAAAAAGAAATTGCTGACCGTGTTGCGAAAGCTTGTCAGCAAGTTGGTTTTTTATTGATTTCTGGACATGGGATTTCTGAAAGTCAACTGAATGATCTTCAGAAAAGGACATTGGCTTTTTTTGATCTTGCCCTGGAGGAGAAGCAAAAATGGTGTCCAATTGGGCCCGCTAAACAGAGAGGCTATCAGAGGATCGAGACGCGAAATTTAGCCTCTACTATTGGTGAANTANCGCCACCGGATCTTAGGGAGACTGTATTTATTGGCCCAATAGACGATCATCGTAGCCACTATGCGGAAATNGTTGATGCCCAAAATGCCTATGCGCAAAATATCATTCCCACTAATCCTCCCGGAACAAAAGAAGCTTTCATTGAAGCGTATAGGGTTTTTGAAAAACTATCCTACTCACTCATGGAAATCCTCGCATNAGCTCTTGATTTGCCAGAAAATTATTTNAACCCACTGATAGATAAACATTTCTCTGTACTTGGTGTTCATCATTATCCTGTTCTAAACCAGCCCCCAAAACCTAATCAACTTCGAGCAGGGGCACATACAGATTTTGGAGCTATCACGATATTAACAATTCCGGGATCAGAATCTGGATTAGAGATCAAAATGGATGACAGCTCTTGGTTGAAAGTTTCTCCCGAAAAGGGTCAGTTAGTTGTGAATTTGGGTGATATGATGCAGAGGTGGACAAATGATGAATGGCGATCGACCCACCACCGGGTCACACTACCTGAGATTCAAGGATCACAAAGNAGGCGTCTTTCCATGGCTTATTTCCTTCACCCAAATTTTGATGCAAAAATTGAATTTTTGGGGAAAAAAGCGGGGCCTAATACTACACCAAAGTATGAGGTAATTACTGCGGGCGATCATATTCGGCAAAAGATGGAGAATAGTCTTCACAAATAGTCGTTATATTGGACCAATTTCAATTTTCTAATATTAACCCGAAGTTATGATGGCTAAGAATGAATAGTCATGTCTTTAAAGGCTATTGNTATAAAATTTTTTCCAGAGTGAGCCTAGAAAATGCACATCGTCTCGCCATAACTCTTTTACGATTCGGATTATCCCCTAAACGCAATATTTTCTCTATAGCCCCGATCCTTGGACAGAACGTATTTCGTATCAGTTTCTTTAAGTCTATAGATATTTGGCTTTACATTTTCTCCCAATCCCCAGCTTGTTCAAAAGCGTGAGCCACTCTGTANATCATCATTTCATCAAAGTGTTTGCCAATTAACATCATAGAAACTGGTAATCCATCAGAGCTTCCACAGGGTATGGCCATTGCTGGGTGACCTGTTACGTCAAAAGGCGCGGTGTTTGCGATCATCTCAAAAGCCCTAGCAAATGTAGTCTCGCGGGCATCATCAGGCTGCGGCAATTTTGTGGCTTTTATTGGTAAAGTTGGCATCACTAATAGATCATTTTGTTCTAGTACGGTATCGTAAGCTGATCGTAATTTGCGTGATACATTTTGCGCTTTAGCATAGAATTTTCCCTTATATGCATCAATGCCATANTGCCCAGCGAACATACAAATTTTTAATGTCTCGGAAAGTTCATCAGCTTTTGTACGCCAACCNGAATGTGCTTCCATAAGGGTGGACGAATAAAGACCCTTATAATTCATGCCATAACCATTTCCAAGCATCATCTGCCATTGAAGTCCTTCTAGGGCAATTGGTGTCCAGATAACGGCTCCTTGGGANTGCATTGGAATNGATATTTGGGTTACTATGGCTCCCATGCTTTCCAGCTTCTGGATAGCGGTATGAACTTTATCATCAACGTCTTTTTCAGAATTTTCATGATTAAAACCCTCTTTAACCACAGCAATCTTTATGCCCTTGATATCATTTCCCAATGCTTCTGTGTAAGGGGCTGTTTTTGGGTTGTATTGCCGGGGATCAAGTCCATCCGCCCCCGCTAATACTTCTAACAATAGCGCGTTATCCTCAACGTTTCTGCTCATTGGCCCAGTATGGTCTATAGATAGTTCAATTGGCATTACGCCAGTGTAAGGAACTAGCCCATGTGTCGGTTTTAAACCGTAAACACCGCAATAGGCCGCCGGGATTCGGATAGATCCGCCCTGATCCCCACCAATGGCAAGATCAACCTCTTTATTTGCTAGCAGCGCAGCTGAACCTGAAGACGAGCCGCCAGCTGAGTATCCTTCTTTACGTGGGTTGATAACAGGCGCCGGGCTTGAGGTATGGCTGCCGCCAGATAGGCAAAAGTATTCACAGGTAGCTTTGCCAAGTATTGTTCCCCCCTCATCAAGAATTCGGGTTACTATGGTAGCATCAACATCCGGCACAAAACCTTCTAAAGTTGATGCTCCATTCATCATAGGAACTCCAGCCACCATTACATTGTCTTTTATAGCTAGGGTTTTGTTAGACAGTTTCCCTTCTGAGCGACCTGTAATTTCTGACTTCCAGTACCACGCATTGTGCGGATTATCTTCTGGGTTAGGGCGATGACCTGCAGTGCGAGGGTAATCCACAGACGATATATTATCGGGCANCGAATCGAGTAAATCGTATCGATCGAATATACCTTGCATATTCTCTAAATAGAAATCTACTTCATTATTGTCCATCGACATACCAAGATTTTTTATTATGGTTGCGAGTTGCTCGTGGTTTGGTCTTTTTATGGACATTGATATTTCCCCCTTTTAAAACGGCAACAAAAGCGAGTATTAAAAATAGCAATCTAATAAATTAATCATGGCAAAAAATATAAGCAATTAAAAGTGCTTTGGATGGCNCTGAGGGCACTTATTTCGACAAGGTTGAACCAGATTCTCTATTTGCTCAAAATAATCTTAACCTCTTGGTAAACGTTGCGTATTCATGACTGTAAGCCGAAATAATATCTAAGTTACTTGTTACCCATTAGTGTTTTTTCTTAAAANTCCAAAAGNTACGTTAATTCTAATTAGCAAGTAACCCACCGTCGACTGGTAACACCACACCGGTAACATAAGTTGCGAGATCAGACACAAGAAAAACAGCGGGACCTGCCAGTTCTGCCGGATCGCCCACGCGATCAGCAGGAATACGATTTAGAAAACCTGCTAGCGTTTTTGGATCTTCCCTGAGAACTAAATTCATCTGGGTCTCTATCAAGCCTGGTGCAATTGCATTTACCCGGATGCCATCGCTAGCGAGTTCAGTAGCCATGGCCTTTGTAAGCATCGCTACTGCACCCTTCGAAGCACTATAAGCTGCAGACTCTCTCGCGGCGACGAAGGATCGGATGGAAGCAATGTTGACAATACTTCCTTCTGTGCGACGCAACGAGTCGAGTGCCGCATTCGTCATATTTATTACGCCGTCGAGGTTGACGTCCAGAACTCTGCGCCAACCTTCTTGAAATCCCTGACCTCCTATCGCTTCTCGGGTGACGACCCCAGCATTGTTAATAAGAATAGATATATCTCCAAGATGATCCGAAACGTCTGCTGCGACTCTGTTGCATTCTTCCGTATCCACGACATTTAGATGGCGCCAAATAGCTCTTCCGCCAGCTTCCACAATTTCATTCGCTACAGCAGCGGCGCCGTCGTCTAATATGTCGGTCACGGCAACCGCCGCTCCGTGTTGAGCCAAACCCCTGGCTATTGCTGCGCCATTGCCGCGTGATGCACCGGTTACTAATGCAACACGACCTTTAAGTATATCCGTTGTTATTTCGATATTCACGGTGTCACCATCCCTTTCGTTCCATGTTCTTTTCTAATAACTCTATAATTTGATTGAGAATTTCTATTGGCCCAAAACATTCTCAACCTCTCCTCATACTTTCCATGTTTGTGATTGATAAATACAATTTTTTTTTTGCGATTGATGCATGTAACTAGGCTTGTTCCTATAAAAACTCAATTTATATTCTGCTTTTTTAAGGGGCCTCAAGTGTCTATTTTGGTTACAGGTGTTAACGGAATGATAGGCTATCCAATGGCACTAAAATTTGCGCGGCTTGGAAGACAAGTAATAGGTTTAGATATTGAGATACCCTCAGAACTTGAAGACTTTGGAATCCAGCTAATAAAAGCGGATATAACGCAAGCTGAACTGATAAATGATATTATTGCCTCTAAAGGAATAAATTCCATCTTGCACGCAGGCGGAATTTCCGGACCAATGCTGCACAAAGACGATCCTTATAAGGTTTTCAATGTCAATTCTAAGGGGACATTGAACATAGCTGAGGCTGCTCGGAAACATGGGATACAAAGAATAGTTTTTCTCTCTACATTTGTCGCGTATGGCGAGCAAGATGATATAAGTGTCGTTGACGAGAGTAGGATACAGCGAGGGTCTAATCCCTATGCCGCGAGTAAAATTTCTGCTGAAAATATTCTACGGAGCTATCGCGAATATTATAAACTCGAAACAGTTAGCCTCAGGTTAGGGGCAGTATATGGCCCAAGGAGGACAACAGATTGTCTCATCCGAAGCTTACTAAGGAACTCCATGAATCCAAAAATTGTGGAACTTAATTTTGGGAAAAATTGGTCACGGCCATACGTATATATTGAGGATATAATTAATGCTATACGGTTAGCATTTGAGGCACCATTTTCTAAAATAAACCAGAACGCTTACAACATATCAGGGGGGATATGGCCAACGATTTCAGAGATCGCTGACATTGTGGCCGACATAACACAGACTAAAAGTATTAGCTTGCGGCATGGAAGGACACCAAACGACTACCGAATAGGGCCTCTAAACATAGAGGCTGCTCATAGAGATCTAAACTTTAAACCCATATATTCAATGAAAAGTGGCATTGAGAGTTATTACACATGGTTAAAAGATAATGAGTTTTAATTTTGAAGGACGAAACGGCGGCCATTGACTTAGTTCGAAGCTCGATAAAAGCAGAGTGTGGTCTATAGCTGCTAAAGGCTTATACGCAAAATTTATTGGGGATAAATTTCTATGATTATTGACAACGCAGCTGTTTACAAAAATGAAATCTTAGGTTCGTTAGCTTGGAAACGGGACGATATCGCAAATAGCGACTGGAGAATAAAGTTACCGCCACAGGTTTTAGACGAATTAGAAGATTTAATATCATTTCTTCGCGTCAACCCTACCCCTTTAGAAGTCCTAGATCCAAAAGATTTCGACTTGGATGCCTGCTCCATGTTTATGCAAAAGATAAAGGATATTCTTTCTGATGGGACCGGGCTAGCAATTGTAAGCAAGCTGCCAACCNCAAAATTCAATGAAGATGAGCTAAAACAAATATATTGGATATTAAGTAATATGATAGCTCGACCAGTAGCACAGTCTTTTGATGGCCGATTACTCTATGATGTTATTGACACAGGTCAAAAAATTGGAACACGCACTCGNGGNGATCTTACAAATCAAGAACTCTCATGGCATACAGACTATGGCTTCAATTTTCCGCCCCCTTTTATAGGTCTTTTGGTTATAAACACTGCGCCAAAAGGGGGAATAAGCAGAGTAGCCAGTATGCTTACAGCGCATAATATTCTGAGGGAAAATTACCCTAGATATCTTGAACGACTTTACGAGCCTTTTTGGTGGAATAGGCAGGGAGAGCATCCAGAGGAAGAAAACCCAACTCACTTTTATCCTATTTTTTCGTCCGATGGAAAAACTGTCCGTGGACGATTTATAAAATGGTTGCTGTATAAAGGTTATGAATTGATGNAAGAAAATTTCGATCAATTAGGNCAAGATGCGATAGAGAAAATGTTTGATATTATGAGTGATCCAGTTAATCACTTGATGTTTGATCTAGAGCCAGGAGAAATTCAATTTATGAATAATTTTGTTGTGGCTCACTCAAGAAGCGATTATCAGGATAAAGGCGGAAGNAGCAAAAAACGTCATCTAGTAAGAATATTTTTGCGTAACGACGGCAGACGCAGCTTCATGGGATAATTTATATTTCAACNAGTTAGGGGCATTCAGATCGTTGGTGGTGAGGCTGGCAGGTTGTGTATGTATTTTCCCTGGATCAACAGCAAGTCACTAAAAAGCAACATCAATAGCTTTGCATATCCGTTATCAAGACTAAAACTAAAGGAATCTGTTCCTCTGTAGTGATCCGACCGCTAATGAAGAACGTCTATTTTGTTACCGCACCGGGAATGCCTTTCAGTAAAACAAAGCATCTAGGAGATGCTCTCAAATCACATCCTGCTTCTTTAACCTAAAAACATATATTCCCGAAAGAATTATGATAGCTGAGCCTATAAAGGTCGTCATAGCAGGTATATCGTTAAAGAATAGCCACCCAAATAGAACCGCCCACACCATATTGACGTATGAAAACGGCTGCAGAAGACTAGCAGGAGCGATAGTTAACGCCTTTATCAGGGTGGAATGGCCGGCTACACCGAAAATTGCCAGAATTGAAAATTTAAGTAGCCATAAAATATCTAGAGATAGCCAAAANAATGGTAGGAACCCAGTTAAAATGACAAAACCGATAGTACCCGTGAAAAGAGTTGTCCGTTCAGCCCCATCGTATTGAGATACCAAGCGCGTTAAAACTTGATAAAGTCCCCATAATACAGTCCCAAAAAGCGGGATTAACATATAAGGGTTAAAGCTAGAAAAACCTGGATTAACTATTATGATTATCCCAATAAAACCAAAAGCCACTAGAAGCCATTGTCGAAAACTTATTACTTCCCGGAGGATCAACGCAGACATAGCCATAGTGACTACTGGGCCAGCACCCGATATAGCGGATATTTCTGCTAATGGAAGATGTCTAAACGCAATCACATATACACCAACTTCCGCCAACAGCAATAACGCACGACTTANCTGCAGAATTGGAACGAGGGAGTTAAATGCGCGCTTTTTATGNNTTCGCAATCCTACCGCTAGNCCATAACTCCCAAAAAATAAATATCGAAACCAGAGAATCATCACAACCGGATAAATTTGCGAGATATGTTTAGTCATTGCATTAAGACAAGCAAATAAAAGACTTGCCAAAACAGCGAGGATAATACCTTTAATAGGGTTATCAATTTGAAGATTGTGTTCAATCATAAACAAAACTTTTATAGTCAGCCAATAAAACTTGAGGTTGTACAAGTCTCTTATTCTTGTACTTANCTAGATTAACAGCTTCATAAAACTCATATGCTAGTTCAGCATATACTGTTAGATCTATGTCTAGTAAATAAGAATGATCTAGTGCGCTATGTGTCATTATAATTAGTTCCACAGCTACCCCTGATATAACCCAAGGATCATCGCTAGGATATGCTTTAGCTAAAGTGATCCAATTTACAGGAAGGTCCGTAAACTTGGTTTTGAAAGGAACTAAAAAATGTCGCAATGGTATAAATTTATTATGAGGTCTGAGATCAATCCTCTTCGAAACCTGCCCCCCGCGCAGCGCTTTCAAGTGATGATTTTCTTGAGTNTTATGTGGACAACAATCTTCACNGCTTCAATGACGCTCTGGGTATGGTATGGAGAATTAATGACGGCNCACATTTTGTTAGCACTCGGCACCTTAATTACGGGTTNTACATTTCGGCTGGCAAGTCAAGTTACNGGCAAGGTACGAAACCAGCTTAATTGATGACCAAATTATTTTGTAGCGCAATTTGTTCTAAACTTCCAGGCTTGCGGTCTACACAATGCTTGTGGATGGATGACGTGCGATACATAAAGCGGGGATTGTGGCGAGGGCGGCGGTTTGTGTATTTCTTTGCAAGGCACTCACAAGCAACATAATTAGGTGATCTTATCTGCTTGTTTGATCGAACGGCACGAGTTTTTAGGCAGTCCTAATCTTACCCCGAAAAGAAATTTTAAAAATCTAATAGATATAACCCGCCGCGAATATAGTGATTTTTTTCTTTACGAAGAGCGTGGGTTTCAAAATGGCGAAGCTCATACCCGAATGTTTCACATAGACCTTGGATGTACTTTTTTGAATGCGAATATCGCCCAGATTGTTCAAGGGAAAAGCCGTCTCCCTCACAATCCTCTGTCGAAAAAGCCAGCTTCCCGCCTGTTTTATTGCGGGATTTTATCAGCCTAAATACATCGGATAAATCTCCAATGTAAATGAAGACGTCGATTGCAACGAAGTAATCAAAATTCAAACTTGAATTTGACAGGTAGTCGACAATATCCTCCTTTATTAATTTATCATAAATATTTTTTCCCTTTGCTTCGCGGAGCATTTTCTCTGATAAATCGATACCCTCAAGGTTCTCACAGAATTGTTTGATTTCAACCCCGAACANGCCAGTNCCGCANCCTAAATCCANTATTGAACCCANTAGATCGAGTTTACTGNTTTTAATGATNATTTCTGCNATGGCTCTTGGTGTTTTATATTCNAGATTTTTGACCAAAGAATTTTCAAACTTAGCAGCATAGTTATCAAANAGTCCNTCGACGTAATCTCGAGGTGCCGTTNTAGTTGTTTTGCCGANTAAAGAAGCAAGAATNTGCTTAGCTNCNCCAAAGTCAGGATTCAACACTATNGCTCTGGTAAAGCNAGCTTCAGCCTCGGCTANCCGGNCCAGTTCCTTNAGNGTGTTACCCAAATTGNAGTGAGCTTCAGCATAGTCAGGTTTCAGCGTTATTGCCTGTATGTAGCTTGNTGCAGTTTTGTCTAATNTTCCTAATTCTTTNAGCGTGGCNCCTAGGTTGTTGTGGGCTTCGGCATAGTCNGGCTTGAACGCTATTGCCTGNNTGTAGCTAGCTTCAGCCTCGGNTANNCNGCNCAGTTCCTTCAGNGTGTTACCCAAGTTGTAGTGAGCTTCAGNAAAGTCNGGCTTGAACGCTATTGCCTGNGTGTAGCTAGCTTCAGCCTCNNCTAATCTGCCAAGTNCAAGNAGTGTGACACCCAAGTTGTAGTGGGCTTCNGCANAGTCNGGTTTCAGCGCTGTCGCTTGCTTATAGNTTGCCGCAGTTTCGTCTAATCTTCCTAATTCTTTCAGCACGGCACCTAGGTTGTTGTGGACTTCTGCATCTTGAGGAGATAATACGACTGCTTTTTGGTTNGCATCTACAGCTTCANAATTCCTGCCTGACTGCCCATATAAAGCTCCCAAAACTTTCCAGGCAAATTGATGCTTGGAATATCTTTCAGTGAGGGATAATGCCGACGACTCAGNATCAGCNTANATTTCAGTTTGATAGTATTCTAAGAGACTATCTTCGTCGAAGACTGGCGTTTCGTTGTCTTTTAATTCTTGCTTTTTTAGTATCAAGTTCTGCCTGCGAGTTACTATCATTTCTAGCAGTCACACCTACGTGCAACATTCTTATTAACTGTAAGAGAGATTTTTAACTTAAGCAATNATCAGGTGGAGACAGATCTTTAGTAATGTTAAAGCGAAACACAAGGATGGTCTCGCTGAGATACACGAACACTAATCAATGACACTTTCTTACTGAAAAGACTAATGAACAAATAGCAGGTGAATGCCAAGAGGGGGTTAAGCAAATAGGGCATTGGAAAGATATGCTTAACGGCAATGATGCGCGGCTCTTTCGTTAATTCATGAATACTTTTNGTTGGATCAAAGTTTGGATAAAGATCTCGATGAATATCATGCTTTTGTCGAATGGCTTTTTGATGAGCGACAAATAGAGGATATTCTTGTTGAATTTTAGGAATATGGTGATCTTTTTGGTAAGGGATAGTGTGTTAAGATACAAAAAACGCAGGAGGAAATTATGACTGAATTAAAAAAAGGTTCCCGTCAGGAAGAAAAATTGAAGATCATATCTTCAGTCAAAGGACCGGTAGCGTACATGATGCCTGATGATATTGGAAAGCTTGTGGTTCGGTCCTCGAAGATTTCAGGTTATCTTCCTATTACTCCTAGTTACGCTGCTGATGAAATTGGTGTAGATAACGTAAAGGTACTAATGGCAACAGACAATTTGATCAAGTTTGAATCGTTTCGCGCTAAGGGTGCAATTGATGTCGCTCATTCGCATCCCGACCATCACTCAGTGGCTTATCAAAAGCAAGGAAGAGTGAAGATGCAGATAGGAAAAGAGACTTTTACGGTAGAGGAGGGAGATACATATTTTCATCCTATGGGCATTGTTCATCAACATGAAGCATTAGAAGACTCTGTTCGGATAGAAACAAAAATATTTCCAAATGGTGGCGCCGTCGCTGCGTGGAATAAACTTGTAGGTATAGATGAGTAGAGTATCAGTCGAAACGATTTTTTTGATTAGAATTAAATGATTTAATACTCGTTAAAAGCAAACAATAGGATTTTGTGACAAATGACGGATCTGTCAAAACAGGTGGTTATAGTTACTGGCGCGGCCGGTGGATTTGGGAAATCTTTCACAAATGCTTTCTTAGCAGCCGGAGCAAAGGTTGCTGCCTTGGATGTTTTTGAAGAGGGTCTAGTCAAGTTGTCCAACGATCATAGAGGAGTAAATGAACAAAATCTTAAAACGTGGAAAATTAATATAGCTAACTTCGATAATTGTAAAATGGTAGTTGATGACATTGTCAAACACTTTGGAGGTCTAGATGTTCTTATAAATAATGCTGCTCTTGGGATGGGGTTTGTTCGAGATGATCACATGGTTGTCGGTGTTGGGATAGACGAATTGACGCCGGATATATGGAACGAGATGGTGGGCGTTAATCTTACCGGACCATGGAATATGACTAAATCCTCAATTGAATATCTTAGGCAATCGAGTGGCGGTAGGATCATCAATGTCACCACTAGCTTTTATGGAATGCTTTGGGTTAAGAATCAACCGTACGGGCCATCCAAATCCGGGTTTGAAGCTATGAGCGCAGGCCATGCTGAAGAGTTTTTCGGCGATGGCATCACCGTTAATGTTGTGGTGCCTGGGGGGCCAGCTGATACACCAATGATTTCTGCAAATTTTGTACACGATCGAAAAGACCTAGTAAGTCCGAAAGCAATGACTTACCCGGCACTCTGGCTCTGTTCGCAGGAGGGGGAGGGTATTACTGGAAATAGATATTTAGCAGGTCTCTGGGATCCTGAGAAAAGTATAGAAGAAAATAGAAAAATTACAGAAGCTCCTATAGCTTGGCCTGGTTTAGCAAAAAACCCGGTTTGGCCCGCTGGAAAACCAAATGACAAATAGCGCTTTAAAAAGAGTTTAATTTGCTCGATATAGGCTAGCTGAGCCCAATTCATCAGTGCGGCAAATTGAGCGTACTTCTCCCATTCTACAAAAACAACAGGCTAGGAAATTTTATCCACGTTAATACAATCAGTATGAATGGTTTTTCGTACATCCTAACTCTTTACTAATTTCCGTATTCTCGGGAGCCACATAAGTGATAATGGCTTCAACCGATCGACGTTTTCATCCAGCCGGAGGTATTTAAAAAGTTAGCTACATTAGTTCCAGGCGGTACAAGTCTATCACAAGCGACTCTGAGTGATTGATCCAATCTCATTTCCATGACAGGCAAAAGATCGTTTAGATGCTTTATGGATCCTACCCCAATTATGGGGGCAGTGATCCCTGGTTGGTCCTTGCACCATAAAACTGCTAACTGCGCTGGGCGGAGGCCAGCAGACTTGGCTAACTCAGAAAACTTTTTACCCACCCTTATACCTTCCTTTGTTATTCTATTTGCATAAAATGCTCCCCTATCGCCTGCACGTGTACCTTTTGGCAATTCATTCACACTTTCATAGGCTCCAACAAGCATTCCGTGCGCTAGAGGCGACCACGCCAGCACACCCAATCCATGTTCTTGGGCAAGTGGAATAATTTCGTTTTCTATCCTTCTGTCCAGGAGGTTATAAGGAGATTCTTCATTAACAAAGCGCACATAATTCTTCATTTCGCTTAGCATAATAGCCTGCATGACTTTCCATGCCGGAAATGTTGAACAACCAATATATCTAACTTTTCCCTGACGCACTAAATCTGTGAGAGCGCCTAAGGTTTCTTCAATGTGATACTGCGGATAATATCGGTGAACCTGAAGAAGATCTATGTAATCGGTCTTAAGATCACGAAGCGACAGCTCACATGCTCTTATTATATTCAACCTAGAATTTCCTTGAACGTTTGGAGGTAAGTCTGGAACATGATGGTCTAGAGAGACGCCGACTTTTCTAGGTGCATGATCTATCTTCGTAGAAATTAGAACGTCATGACGTCTGCCGGCTTTTTTTAGAGTCCGCCCAATGATTTTTTCACTCTGTCCACCAGCGTAAAGATTTCCCGTATCAATCAGATTAATTCCAGCATCTAAGGCGTGTAGAATAANATTTTCAGCAGTTTTGGGACTTGTTCTATCACCAAAATCATCGGAACCAAGACAGAGTGGCGAAACTTGCACACCCGTTCGGCCAAGATAACGATAGTCCATTCTACCCCCCACTCAATTTGATCCCTCACTCTTGGCCTAGATTAAAAACCAAAGGAAGTCAAAGAAAGATACCGTTAATTGGTGTTCCTTGTGGTCTNNAAAACGTATAAAGCAATCAGATTCANTTAATCANTTTGCATTCCCTAGATACTGCAATGAGCAATCCCACAATTTCTACTCAGCTAGTGCTGCTTTAAACAAATGGCTTCGTACTCATACATTCGAAGGATGTGCGGTACATTCATTCAGACACGCCATGAGAAATAGAGTAAGAGCAGTTGAAT
>NZVJ01000035.1 GCA_002701455.1 Rhodospirillaceae bacterium | reverse complement strand
TGAATTAGGGTAATAGCTCCTATCGATGAAATAAGCAGAAGTTTTCGGCTGATTTGGTCGGCTAATACCCCTACTATTGGCCCAAAAAGCGTTAGAGGAAGCATCCATAGGATTGGTATTGTCGATACCAAAAACGGAGAGCCTGTTGTTTCATATGTATAAACGCCAAAAGCCAGTAATTGAAACCACCTAACTACCCCGGTTATTCCACCGATGGACCATACGGCTAGAAAGTTCACATCGCTTAAAAGCAGTTTAATTGGCTGTCCAGAACGACTTTTAGAAGGGATATCGCTCACAAATATGATCCATTTGAATTTTGTTGCTTTCTAGTGGCCTTGATTAAGCTATCTCGGTAATTATCTGAATTTCATGTTATAAAGTGTTTTGGAGTTTTCCGAACTGGAACAAATCTATATTAATGATCCCACTTGTTCAAACATAGCTTGTTACAGTGAATTGAAAGAATACAGGGATGGCGTCAAAAAAAGTTGCCAAGGCTACTATCCTAATAGCCATATTCGGTGGTGTCGTAGTGGCCGTGTACGAAACCTTTTTTTGGTTTACGCATGTATACGAGAATGATGCGCGTGTTGAAACTGATTTGACACAAATTTCTTCGCAGGTTAACGGCAAAATTGAGAAGGTTTTCGTCAGCGAAGGTCAATCGGTTAAGCGCGGGGATTCACTGGTAAAACTTTTAGATAGTGATATCAGATTGACAATTAAAGCCTTGAGAACGGATTTGGATTTAAAGCGCGCCGAGAGGCTTAAATTGATCTCTGAAAAAATAGCCTTTGAGACTGAATTAACGTCCAAACTGGAGACGCAAAGAGAGAAAATTAAAACAATTCAAATGGAATCTACTTCCATTAAGGGCAGATTGAAACTAGCAAAAAAAAATATAAAGCGCGTCGAGTTTCTTTTTAAGCGAGAATTAATCCCCGAAGAAAAACTGAACCTTGAAAAAGATAAGTTTTTGCTGCTGAAAGGAGACCTGGCTATTAAATCCACTCAAATTACACTGGCAAAAAAAGAACTTTTGGAATTAAAAGCTAAATTGAAACAAATAGACGTTATAAGCGAAAACATTAAAATACTGGATATTGAATACGCTCGGATAAAGGACACTATCAATCTGCAAAAAGTTGAACTCGGATATCGTCGAATTCTCTCCCCAATAGATGGAGTCGTAGGCCGAGTTCATAAATTTAAAGGGGAATATATAGAAGACGGAGTGAATATTATTACGCTTCATGATCCATTGCAGTTTTGGATCGAAGCCTATGTAGACGAGAGCCAAATAAGGCACGTGCGTGTAGGCAAGCAAGTGTTAATAGATTTTGAAGCCTTTCCTTTTGAAGATTTTTTTGGTGTGGTGACCCATATTGGGAATCTGACAACGGGGCAAACTGGCTTAAAAACGAGGACATCTGGACGTAGCTTTGGTAGTGGGATAGAGAGAGTTCCGGTAAGAATTAAAATACAAAATCCTCCTAAAAATTTAGCGCCCGGAATGCAGGCGAGTGTTAATATACGAATATATGAGGGGATCAAATTGTGGTAAGAGAGCGGTTTCGTCACCTTTTAGAGTCTAATATCATGTCGTTTCGTGCACCAGTCCTGAGCTAATTCGATTGTCCTGTGAAAATCCTCTTCAAGCATAAAACCTTGCTTTATTAAAGCACTCGCTGCATCACGAACCTTTTTGATATATTCTGCTTTGTCCTTATATCTTTCTTTTATGGATTTTCTAGGGTCATTTGTCATTCGTCTGATAGCATTAGTTTCTGGGAAATTAATTGTACTCCCCGAGAATTCATGCATAGCACCTTCGCCAAAATTTTTGGATCGAATATTCCAGCCCGTATATGTGGCCAGTGGAGCATTTAACATAGGAACACGGACACCCGCTAATTCATTTCCGTCATCATCGACTGATGGAACTTTTATNACGTATTCACTATTNTCNACTCTTCGCGGCGGTAATACTTCAAGAATTCCTCTATCTGTCTCAGGACCGAAGTCGTAGAGAGAAAGTTTATTCGGTTCTTGCGGGGTAACTAATCGGGGAATAACAGGAAATTGGGTTTTCCAATCTTNAAAATCAACTAGGGTTCCGTCAAAGCTTTTGGGTAGTTGGTTTTCCGGCGGCGGAATGTTTTCAGTTGCCCAATTATCCATGGCAACTAGCAGCGCTCTAAATATCATAGACGTTTGCAAAACATTGCTTAGGTTTTGACATATCCCGCGTGTGGGACGTTCCTGAAGTGGATCNCCTACATGTTGTGCACTTGCCCAATGGTATATTCGTACATTTTNTGGGGGTTCCAGATCATTACCGTTAGTGTCAGTGTGAACAAGTGAACCGCGGCGTTGCCAATACTCAGTACTTGTTTGAGTATGGAAAATGAGCGGGTCGGATTTNGGGCGTTTGCATATAGCATCAACTTTTCCTGTAAGGTGGTCGGTTGATTCGTTGTAGGCGAATGGAAATTGGTCGGAGATATTGTCGTGTTCTTCGTATTGCTGGCCTCCTGGCACAACAGCGTTGGAAAATCTGTGGTTAAGCCACATCTTGCCAGCTCCGGCTACATGGGTTATTGCTCCATCAAATACTTTTCGTCCGGCTTGNTCTTCATTGAAACCAAGATAAATAAAATCCCGAATGCAGCGGCCTGTTTGTGAGCGGCCAAAACAAAAGCTTTTTTCAATTTTGTATTTGGAAAGAGGATTTCTAGTTGTTTCATCATAGCGTAAAAAACTCACAGCATCTCTAACGGCCAAGTGCCCAAGGCCCATAACAAGGGGAGATTTGCCAGTGTAAATTAGTTCATATATCCAGCCTGTTTCGAAAGTACTTGGAAGGTGTATGTGAATATCGGAAGGTATGACCGCAGTCTCGCTGCCTTGAAAATCCATTCCCTGTCCACCTTCTAAGCGTGCGAAACGCCAATTAGAGGAAGGGACGATTTCTCTTTTCTCATCTGGATATTGGCGTCGTGTTAACTGTGCTTTACTGGTATCAAGTGAAATTGACGGGTGGCTCCTTGTGGAAGTCCATCCACTGAGAGGAAAGGTGGTTTCGCCCTCCTTAGACGCGATAAATTCAGTCCGTACTTTACCAGTTATTGGATCGCCGTTATTCGTCGCTACTGGAAGACGCATTATCATTCTCCCATCGCCAGGCAAGAGGTCTCCTTGCCAAGCTACCCAGACGATAGAATAGCCTCTTCTGAACAAAAAGCCGTTCCCGCATTGCTCCAGCGAAGTCGGGTCGTTAGATGCTGCGGCATCATTGAAATATTGAATGACCCTTTTGTTCCCCCGGTTTCCGTAATCAAATAATAAACGCCGATTACTTTTAGTTGAATCCGTGGGGCGTAATATATGGATTTGGGAGGAATATTCTACTCTGCCATTTCTGTTCTTCGGAGCATTTTCGAGGTCAACTATTTTTGTAGGAAGGGGAGATTTTGGATCAATTGTATAATAGACCCAGCCCTTAAGATATTCATAAGCGCCAATACCATCAAAATTTTTTCCATCTGCTATTATTTGTGCATTCTCGAGCTGAAGTTTAATTTTGGTAGACAAATTTTTTCTCCCGCTACAAGTAGATCAGTATGTTTAATTCGCAGTAGACCAGCAATTAATAGTAAGTTGTCATTTTAGTAAATTGCAACAAAATAGCCTGAGAAATTAATTTAAAAATCATGCGTTGATGCGGTAGTATTTATCATCATGTCAGATAAAAAGATCACTAACGTTTCACGTTTAAGCCTTGCCGATGCTTCAAAGGCTCTTGCCTCTGGTGACTGTAGTTCTGCTGAATTAGTGCAGTCATGCCTTAATAAAATACAATTAAATGAAGATGAGATTAACGCATTTACAAACGTTAACGGGTGCGAAGCATTGGAGGAGGCAAGGATTAGCGATTCAAGAAGGAAGTCAGGAAGTACTCTTTCTGAGTTAGATGGTATTCCAATAGCTGTTAAAGATAATATAGATGTTATGCGACAGCCAACTACGAACGGCTTAAATATGAGCTGGCTTCCGAAAAAAGATGCGGATCTGATAAAAAACCTTAGATCCATGGGGCTTATTATTTTGGGCAAGACCAATATGCATGAGGCGGCTCTGGGAGCAACAACTGATAATCCACATCACGGAAAAACTTTTAATCCGAAAGTTAAGGATGCTACCCCCGGAGGGAGCAGTGGTGGGTCTGGGGCTGCCGTTAGTGCTGATTTTTGTATTGCGGCCATTGGTACAGATACTATGGGTTCCGTGAGGGTGCCGGCTGCCTATTGCGGAATAGTTGGCTTTAAACCAACTAGAGGTTTCTGGTCTACAGAAGGAGTTATGCCTCTCTCTACTACTCTTGATACTGTCGGGCCCTTGACGAAAACAGTTGGAGATGCCGGGCTGCTGTGCGGTCATGCGATTTCTAAAGTTAATTTGAAAACTGAAACTTTTGCCGTTCTTGGTAATTTTGAAAAAGCTCCTACTGAAAAAGTAATTGTAAATTCCTTTTCAGCTTTAAAAGAGCTGCTTAGGGAGACGGGAATAAATTTAGCTGAGTGTCTATTGGCTGATTATGAACCGACGCCAGCGCGACGAGCCGGACTTATAATTTGTGAAGTAGAGGCATACTCCGTGATGGAGAACTTATTAATGTCAAACCCTTCTGCTTTTTCTGTTGAACTCAAAAAGTTTTTGGCTTTTGGGTCAGAGTTAAGTGAGCCTAAGTATCTCGAAAATTTAATGAAGATAGAAAATTTTAAGGCTCAACTCTGCAATGTATTTGATGACTTCAGTTTTATTTTAAGTCCTACCACTCCACAAACAGCATTTCCATTTTCACAAACAGCTCCTGTCGATCAAGCCGACTTTACTGCGCTTGCAAATTTTGCGGGTTGTCCGGCTATCTCTATTCCAATGCTTGTTGGACCAAATAGGCCACCTGTAGGCCTTCAGATAATGGCACCTCCTGGAAAAGATGCTGAATTATTATCTGTTGCCGCGGCACTTGAACAATTAATAAATGAATATCAGTAGGAATAAAGATGCCCGTTAAACTAATAAATAATCATCANATNTATTACGAAATACATGGCAAGGGTGAACCAGTTATCTGCTCAGGTGGCTGGGGTACTTTCTGTCATGGAAATGTGGAGCATTTACCTAGAGGCTTAACTGACCGGTTCACTGTAATTATTTTTGATCATAGAGGAATTGGTCAGTCGGATGATAATCTTTCGGTTCCTTCGACCACACGTCTTTATGCAGATGACGTGATATCTTTAATGGATATACTGGGCATAGATAATGNGCATCTTGTTGGCATTATTGGTATAGGAGCGTGTATCTTTCAAGAAGTTGCTATTGCAAGACCTGATCTAGTTAAAACAATGGTTAACACGGGCACATGGGCGCGACCCGATAGAAAATTTTTTGATCAATTGAGTCTTTGGCTGGAGGTCCATAAAATAATGGGATTTGAAGCATTCCAAAAAATGGTAACTATGGAAGGCTTTAACCCNGATTTCTATGCTGAAAATAAGGCAAAGCTTATTGGTCCCAAAGGCGCATGGTCTGATTTAAAAGAAAATTTTGTAACCCACCAAAGATTAACGGAGGCAGGCTTATCGCATAATTCATTAGATCGATTAAGTTTAATTCAAGCGCCCACTCTAGTTATGCATAATGGACTAGACTTTATAACAGCTCCAAGATTAACAATTCCGGTTGAACAACAGATATCCAACGCCGAAGGTTACTGGATGCATGATGCCGCTCATGTTGTTACCGGAAGGGAAGCACGTATCGAGTTCTGTAATGTCTTATTGGGCTTTCTTGAAAAACATTCGGGCTAGAAAACAGTTAAAATGTTGCCAGATGCGTATTTGTTAGAAATTGTATCTACTGCTTGGAAAATTATAGCAACGGCTGGATTTGTAATTATAGTTGGCCGTTTGGCATGGTCCGCGGGGCCACTGCTGACAAGCATCATAGTAGCCCTGCCGGTCAATATCGGACCGGGATTATTTTTAATATCGCTCACTGAAGATAGTGTTTTTATTGTAGAAAGCGCTCTGCATGGCCTTGCAGGNGGCGCGGCAGTTTCCATTTTCATAGTGAGTTTCGTACGGGCTGCTTCATTTACAAAATTTTATATCGCTTTGTCTGTTGGCCTAATTTGCTGGGGGTTGGCAAGTTGGTTTATATTGGACGTCAATCTTACAATTAAAAAGGCTTTAATACTGGTAACTATAGGTATTTTATCTGCCTACATATTTCTTCCAAGGAGTTCGCGAAAAACAGAACGTGTTGCTACCCCAGCCTCATGGAATTTTCTATTCAAACGGGGAGTTCTAGCTGGAGTTATAATAACTAGTATTGTTCTTGGAGCACCATTTCTAGGTGCAGCTATGGCTGGAATTTTATTAAGTTTTCCAACTACTTTATGTATTACTGGATGGACGCTCCAGGGACACTATGGCATTGAATTTGTTGCGGTAACTTATCGTGCGGCCAGTAGAGCATTGATTTTATATTTTGCATTCTGTCTCGGGGTTATATTTCTAGCCCCCATTATTTCAGGACCNTTGGCAATTATACTCAGTTTTATATTGGTTGCCTCCTTGGGAGCGGTATTTGGATATATTATGATCCGTCTCGGAAGGGGTGTTTATGGATAAAACTTGTCTTTGAAGTTTTTTAATAAGTATAATCGTGCAGAAAATAAATTTTTTCGCGATTTTTTTTGGAGTAGGCCATGGCCCTGACACAAAATGACGAGATAATAGAGGATATGTTTCCTTTTGACCAAGCATCCGCAACACCAGACAAATTAAGAAAAGTTTTTAGAAGCGGTGCTTANAGAGGCACTACCGCTGCTATGGCGGATGGTTATACACANGGAAATTTGGCAATTATCCCGGAGAAATATGCACTTGATTTTGCTAGGTTCTGCCAGCGTAATCCTCAGCCATGTCCTATGATTGGAGTTTCGGATACTGGAAATCCTCAAATGTTTACGTTGGGGGATGATATAGACATTAGAACAGATATTCCAAGTTACAATATCTATCGTAATGGAAAATTTGATGGATCTGTTGCAGATATAAATAAATATTGGGAAGAAGATTCTGTCGCTTTCGTTCTGGGCTGCTCATTCTCATTTGAAGAGGCTTTAGCGCAAGAAAACGTCCCATTGCGGCATGTCGAATTAGAGCGCACTTGTCCGATGTATAAAACATCGATAGAAACCCAAAAGTCTGGTCCATTTGGCGGAGGAATGGTCGTCTCTATGAGACCTATGCCGCCGTCTGACGCTATTAGAGCCTCTGCAATAACGGCACGATTTCCGCATACCCATGGAATGCCAGTGCATATTGGCAACCCTCTCGATATTGGAATTGAGGATATCGATAAACCAGATTGGGGGGATCCAACAGAATTTTACCAAGGCGAGGTACCTGTCTTTTGGGCTTGTGGGGTAACGCCACAGAACGCGATTAAGGATGCTGGAATACCTTTCGTTATTACCCATACACCAGGTTCGATGCTTATTACTGACAAAATTAGCGCCATAGCTTAGTTAAAGATTAACCTGCCGCGTTAAGAGAGCTCCAGTTTCCTTTGCAGAAGCTGGGGCTCTCTATTTATCAATGATATACTAACGTGGGCAGCCAAGTGGCAATGTGTGGAAAAGCAACGAGCAGCAGTATCATGCCCAGCATTGCAATTAGAAAAGGTATAGCACCTATTGCAACGTCATTAAACTCGCCGCCCCGCAGCCGTATTCCCTGAATGACATATAGGTTAACACCGATTGGCGGTGTTATTAGAGCGGCCTCCATAAGAAGTGTTATCAATATCCCAAACCATACGTCTGAAAATTCTGGAACTCCTAAAGCCATGATAATTGGAAAAACAATAGGTACAGTCGTTAACATCATCGACAAGGTTTCCATGAACATGCCAAGGAACAGATAGAACACTATGATTAGTAATACTGTTTGTACTGGGGTTAAGCCCATATCCCTAATAAAGTTCAACATTGCTTGAGTTATACCCATAAAGCCAAGCACGAAGTTAAGAAAAATTGCGGCAAACACTATGAGCATGATCATGGCAGTTGTCCGCATTGTTCCTTCAAACGCGGCTTTCATCATCCCCCAGTTTAAGGTTTTAAAATATGCAGCGATTACAACAGCCATACAGACGCCTATTGATGCGGCTTCTGTGGGCGTTGCGATGCCTCCATAAATTGAACCAACGACTGCCATAAAAAGTAAAATGGGGGGCAACAAATCGGGTAAGCACTTAATACGCTGGGTCCATGTGGTTTCTACTTTTGTACCGCCCCACTTAGGCCGATATACGCAGGCTAAAAATATGGCCAACATAAACAAACTTGATAGGATTATACCGGGAATAATTCCTGCTAAGTATAATTCAGGCACCGAAGTATCGGTGAGCAATCCATAAATTATAAGATTAATAGAAGGAGGTACTAAAATTCCAATGGTACCCCCTGCAGCTAATGAACCGAGAAATAGTCTCTCATTATAACCTCGTGCCTCGATCTCTGGATAGGCCACTGTTCCGACGGTTGCAGCGGTTGCAACACTCGATCCGGAACTTGCCGCAAAGATGGTGCAAGAACCGATATTGGCGTGCATAAGCCCGCCTGGCAGCCATGATATCCACTGTATTACAGCCCCATACATTCTTTGAGCGATGCCGGCTCTCAGCATTATTTCGCCAAGTAGAATGAACATAGGAACGGCGACAAGAATAAACTCTTTGCTTTTATCCCAGTAAATTTCAGCTAGCGCTGGCGTCAGCGATCCACCCATTGAGATGTTATCTAAAACAAAGCTCAATATTCCAAGAACTGCGGCTACAGGTACTGCCGCCAATACTAAAATCAATAAACCAACAATTATGATAAGCGCCATGACCTTACTCCTTCGCCTCAGCGCTACTTTCGCCAGCGAGAGCAACGTCTATTCCGTGTGTTTCTTCTTGCATGGTTTCCGCAATCGATGGAACTCCGGCTATCTTAGCCACAAGGTCCCAATTCCGTTGCAATAAAGCAACGACTGAATAGATAACAACAAAAATTAGGGTAACAAAAAACAATATAAGCCCAGCCACCCAGAACAGTTGGGGTATCCACTGAGGGGTGCCCAGCGTAGTAATCGAAACAGAATTATTCACCCAAGAGTCTACAAACGATACCATTGCGTAGTAAGTCATTATCGACATGAAATAAAAGAGTAGAAGTAATCCGATGATATCCAAAAGTGCAGTCACTTTTCTGGGGAGAAAGTTGTAAAGAGCGTCAATCCGGACATTTGATCGATGCAATAAGCAGTAAGAATATGCCCAAGTAGTCGTNGCCGAAAATACATAACCTGAGTANTCATCGGACCCACTCATAGTTACATTNAAAATCTTTCGNGAAAGTACGTCAACGGTTACCATAACAGCCGCAGCCAGAAGTGCAGCTCCGCCAACCCAAACCGCTAACTGAGATATTCGTTCTAGACGTGAATGGATGCTCTCCAGCATTACCTCAATTCCTTAATCTTTAAAAAAAAGGCGCCGCGTTGCATGACGCGACGCCTATATAAGTTATTTAAATTACAGGGANGCTTTCATNCCTGAAATTTTACCAATTGTTGCGTTCCACTCGTCAACACATTTTTGAGTGCCACAACGNTTGGCCCAACGTTTTAGAACAAAGTTCTCCACNACGTTCTTCAGAGTTGCTTTGTCTTCAGCTGTCGGGATAATCGGTACCATTCCACCGGGCTCACCTTTCGGNCAAGGACCGCTGGCATTGCAATTGGTTCCAATTTCGTCGTTCTTAGCTGTCGCAGCCCACATTTCTTCTTCAAGATCAGCAAGATGCTTTTTGAAGAATGCTTGCGTGTCAGAGTCTAATCCGTTCCAGACTTTCAAATTCATCGCAAGGAACGACGATGCGTAGCCTAGTTTAACTCTAATATTATGGGTTACAACTTGCCACCACTTCGCGTTATATGCTGGAAGAATACCAGTCAAACCGCAGTCAGCAACACCTTTCTGAAGAGCAGGTACAACTTCTGCGAACGCAATTGTTACAGCGCTGCCGCCTACACCCTCGATGAAGTCACCAAGTGTTGTGCTGTAGGTCCTGATTTTTTTACCCTTCAGCTTGGAGAGTGGATATTTCTTGATACTCTTATCACCCAAGTTGCAGAAGAGCTGTTGGCTAGGCCAAGCGTAAATCATAAGAAGCTTTGCACCATANTTTTGCTCAAACTCTCTCGCTAAAATATCTCGNTATGCTTCGTTCGCTTTACGGTAAAGTCCTAAGTCTTGAATGACACCAGCGAGGTCAGCNCCCTCGATGGCTGGGCTGTCTTGAGCCACATAAGTTGTTACNCCATGGACNGCGTCAAACACGCCTAATTTTAAAAGGCGCATAATTTCAAACCCGGACAAACCTAACTCTGTTTGCGATTTTGCATTAGCCGTGAGCTTTCCACCTGAAAGTTTNGGAAGACGCTCTTTCCAGAATGGACCTTCTCTCTCTTTCCAGTGATCGAGGAAACTCCATGTTCCCACAACTTTAAATTCTTTCTTTTTCATTTCAGCAGAAACTTGACCNGTGCTTACGGTGAAAGCTAACGCCACCGTTANTGCTAGGCCANCTGCTATAGTTTTAAGTTTTTTAAAATTCATAAAAAAACCCCTCCCGGTTGTTTATGATTAGGGATCTTAGAGAAGTCATGGGGCCTCGGCAATACCTNCTTTGGGAATTTTCCAATAATTTTTAANCTTAACNGAACACGGNCGCTGTAAATTTTTTCAACGGTTTAAGCCAAAGTATATATGTGTTTTAACTCTTTAGTTATGTGTTTGAAGTTGTCTCANACCATAAATGTCGAAAAAATTTAAAGAGTTCACCTTCTAGATTTATTGTTATGGAAGCGTGACCAATGTNTAAGAANTTNAAGCCATTTTAAAATTGATAGCCGAAAANTCGAACTGGATGANATCGTTTTAGGCTTGTATTAAGTGAANCAATGAATTTTATGATAGTAAGTAAATTTTTGAGCAGGGAGGGTTAGATGCCTNATTTAGAAACAGATGACAACGTTAAACTCTACTATGAAGAGGCTGGNAAAGGGACCCCGATAATTTTTGTTCACGAATTTGCNGGTGACTTTCGAAGCTGGGAACCTCAGATGCGCCACTTTTCGCGGCGGTATCGAGCTGTGTCATATAATGCTCGTGGCTATCCACCCTCGGACGTCCCAAGTGAAGCTAATGATTATTCACAAANAAGAGCTTGTNATGACATCCGAGCGGTAATGGACGCGCTGCATATCGAAGAAGCGCATATCGTTGGACTTTCTATGGGAGGCTTCGCGACGTTACATTTTGGCTTTGATTATCCCGAAAGGGCATTGTCACTTGTGGTTGGAGGTTGTGGTTACGGTGCAGAGCCTGACCAAAGAGAAAAGTTTCAGAGTGAAACCCTCGCTACGGTAGAGAAGATTAAAACGGAGACTATGGATGTTGCCGGTATGGCCTATGCATCGGGACCGACAAGAGTCCAGTATCAAAACAAAGATCCCCGTGGCTGGAAAGAGTTTGAGCTTCAGTTGCGGGAGCACTCGACGGAGGGCTCAGCGAACACGATGATGGGCGTTCAGCGTCTTAGGCCCTCCCTTTATGATCTAGAAGATAAAATGCAGGCATTGACAGTTCCGACCATGATAATAAACGGAGACGAAGATGACCCTTGCCTAGACCCAGGACTTTTAATGAAGCGGAACATATCCTCGAGCTCTCTTGTTGTGTTGCCTCGTTCGGGACACACGATAAATTTGGAAGAGCCGGCTATGTTTAATTGGTTTCTTGACGACTTTTTGCACCAAGTAGAGAGTGGAAATTGGGATCTCAGGGATCCAAGGTCGCAGACAGGTAGTATCCTGGGTGATACTGGGAAAGGGAGCTAAGCATGCGCTTGCAAGGCCGCAAGGCATTCATTACCGGGGCAGCAAAAGGTATTGGATTAAGCGTCGCGCAAGCATTCGCAGCAGAGGGTGCTGCAGTTGCTTTAGCAGACATTTCTGGAGAAGAAAGTAGAGAACAATCGCTGGATATTTCAGAGAGATTTGGTGTAAACGCCATTGGTGTGGAGTGTGATGTCGCTGATAGTAAATCTGTAGAAAATGCCATTGCAACTGCTGCCAAAACATTTGACGGTGTCGACACAATTGCCTGCATGGCAGCCACGCTTACGCAGCGCCTCGATGTTGTCGATCTACCAGAAGAGGATTGGGATAATACGCTTAGAGTTAATTTAACCGGATCATTTTTAGTTTGTAAGCATGGTATTCCTCTCCTTCGAAAAGCAGGTGGAGGATCTATAATACTTACAGCTTCTCAGATGGGGCAGGTGGCGTGGCCAGGTTCTACTGCATATTGCACAACTAAAGGCGGTATACTGCAATTGGTAAAAGGTATAGCGCTAGATCATAAGGATGAGAACATCCGATGTAACAGTATTTCCCCGGGCGGCGTTGCCACGGGCCGACTTTTAGCTCGCTGGGGGGATATGGAGACTGCCGAGAAAGAATGGGGGCCAAAGCATGCCTTAGGCCGGCTCGGGAGGCCAAGCGAAATAGCTGCTGGGGCAGTTTTTTTAGCAAGTGACGAGTCCAGTTTTATGACAGGAGCAGATCTATTATTAGACGGAGGCTATACGGCATGGTGATAATTGGGGACGTACAATGAGTGATATTCCTATTTTAGAACTTCGACGTATCGAAGCGAATATCATTAAGCCCATTTATGAAGAGATGGCGCGAGAAATAGGTCATGAAAAAGCTGATAAAATTCTGGGGGCTGCGATCGAAAAAGCTGCTATAGAGCAGGGCAAGTCTATGGCAGAAGAAAATAAGGACGGTCCAAGCCTGAAGGCGTTTATTTCTCTTTTTGAGCGTTGGAAAATGGGCGGCGCGCTAGAAGTTGAGGTTTTAAATGAAACGGATGACCAGTTTGATTTTAACGTAACGAGATGTCGTTATGCAGAAACATACCGAGATATGGGATTAGGAAAAATAGGACATTTGTTATCATGTGGACGAGATGGTTCTTTTTGTAAGGGNTATGACCCAAACATTGAGCTAGAACGCGGTCAAACAATAATGCAGGGTGCTNCTCATTGTGATTTTCGNTATNGTGTCCGGAAATAAATATTGANTATCGAGAGTAATTCTAAGATAAGGGAAAAAAGATGGGGCCATTAGAAGGCTATAAGGTACTGGAACTAGCGGGCATAGGGCCNGGACCAATGGCAGCTATGTTGNTGGCTGATATGGGAGCAGAAGTTTTGCGAGTCGAGCGCCGAGAGGAGGCGGGGCTAGGGGTACAGAGGCCTCTCAATTGCGATGTTACCCTCCGGTCTCGCAACGCCATAGCTCTAGACTTGAAAGATCCCAAGGATGTGGAAAAAGTACTTAAGCTGATAAGTAGAGCTGACGCTCTTATAGAAGGTTTTAGGCCAGGTGTGATGGAACGGCTTGGATTAGGTCCAGACACTTGTTTAGATACAAACCCTAAAATAGTTTATGGNCGCATGACTGGTTTTGGTCAAGATGGGCCCATGTCCAAGGCTGCTGGACATGACTTAAATTATATAGCAATGAGTGGTGCGCTTGGTGCAATAGGCCGTGCAGGTGAAAAACCCACACCTCCACTGAATCTAGTTGGTGATTATGGCGGCGGNGCGCTTTATTTGGTAGTGGGAATATTAGCAGGTCTTCTCGAAACCTCCAGATCGGGCAAGGGTCAAGTGGTCGACGCTGCCATGGTAGATGGGGCTTCCTCATTAATGGCAGCGGCGTATGGTATGTTCGCGGCAGGATTATTGAGCAGTAAACGTGGTGAAAATGTGCTGGATTCCGGTGCCTATTTCTATGAAACTTATGAGTGTCTTGACGGTAAATTTGTCTCAGTGGCGGCGATAGAAAGTAAATTTCATGCCGAAATGTTTAAGTTAATGGNGTTAGATTCCAGTATAGTAGCAGATCAAATGAATAGGGAAGAATGGCCAAAACTTAAGAAAATAATGGCCGAGCGATTTGCTTCGAAAACACGAGANGAATGGGTTGCTATTATGGGCGGCAGTGACGCATGTTTTGCCCCGGTACTGGAGCTNGATGAGGTTGCGAANGACCCNCACAATGCGGCAAGAAATACATTTNTAGAGATTGACGGNGTGCTTCAACCAGCNCCTGCACCGCGATTTACCAGAACACCTAATCCGACACCAACTCCTCCGCGGAAGGCCAATATGGTGGATCCTGCGGTCGCGCTTAGACCTTGGCTAGAGCCAAAAGAATTGGAAAACTGGCTGTAAACTTTAGGTTTAGGAGCTTTCTAATGATTGATGCTTTAATTCAGGATCACAATGAATTGCGGGATCTGGTGAGACGGNTTGCAGTTGAAAAGGTTTCAAAACGAGCAGACGCAATTGATGCGGAAGGCGAGTATCCGCAGGATATGTTTGAGCTGTTGANAGAACTGGGACTTTTTACGCTGCCTTTCGATCAAAAATACGGCGGTATTGGCAGTATATTAGGTGCGTGTATAGCAATCGANGAATTAGGAAGAGTCTGTTACAANACGGCCTATTTGCTTGTCGTTCAATGGGTACCCTTTGGCGCTATCCTNGCGGGAGGATCNTCAGAACAAAAAGACANGTATTTGCCAGGATTGGCTGATGGTTCTTTGAGGGGAGCTTTTTCAACTACAGAATCGCAGAGTGGATCCGACGTTGGCGGTATAAGGACCCGAGCAATNCCTGTTGACGGTGGTTATAAAATATCTGGCGAAAAAATATGGTGTACAAACTCCTCCGTTGCAGATTTTGTGGTGGTAGCTGCTAGNNTGGANGGAATTTCTGGACGAGGGGCGATAAATTTTTTTATCGTTGATCGTAACACCAAAGGCTTTTCGATTGGATCTGCGGAAAAAAAGATGGGGGCTAGGGGGATACCATCTTGCCCGCTTTATTTTGATGAAGCTTTTGTACCANCAAGCNCAATGCTTGGAGAGCCAGGTAAAGGTTTTCAAATTGTCATGGAGGCATTCAATTTATCAAGGCCAATTATTGGAGCTAGAGGTGTGGGATTATCCCAAGGCGCTTTTGATCACGCACTCGCCTTTGTAAANAGCAGGCAAGCTTTTGGTGACGAGGTCAGTAATTTTCAAGGTGTTCGTTGGATGCTTGCTGATATGCATATTCAGACTGAGGCGGCGAGAGGGCTGGTTTATAAAGCAGCCCATGCGGCAGATGCTGGAGTGAAGGGAAAAGNATTGGCAACGCAAGCTGCGGTTGCTAAATGTCATGCAAGCGATACTGCNATGAAGGTTGCNGCCGATGCTGTCCAATTATTTGGTGCGGCCGGTATTTCAGGCGACTATCCAATAAATAGATATTTCAGAGATGCCAANGTGCTTCAAATTGTAGAGGGAACACAACAAATTCAGAGGAATATTATCGGACGTTATTTAGTCGAGGGTTTTTAAAACCTAAATTATTTTTCATCTAAAGATTTTTTTGTTGTGTCCATTTGTATGAAATCAAGAGCGCCCTGCAGNATATAAGTTGCTGCTGCTGAGTCAATCCGCTTTGCCCGTCTTTTCCTGCTGAGGTCGGCTTTTATCATTGCTTTTTCGACGGCGGCTGTGCTCAAGCGTTCGTCCCAGAAAGCTATCGGNACAAACAATAGTTCAACTAATGNAAAAGCCCANTCTTTCGTGGCTTGNGCTCTAGCACTCACTGTCCCNTCCATATTAATGGGCATTCCAACAATTATCCCGCCAATGCCGTGCTCGCTNGCNATAAATGCTATTTCCGGCNAGTTTTTTTTCAGTTTTGACCGATTTAGCGTTTTTATNGGGCTCGCGATTTTCAATGAGNGATCTGATACTGCTAAGCCAATTGTTTTGGTGCCCAAATCAATCCCAAGGAGTTTCTTTCCCTNTGGTAGAACGTTAACCAAGCTGCGAACATTGTTATTAATCAAATCTGGAACTTGCATAACCACAAGATACTATTCATAAAGAAAAAATAAACCAAATTAGTGCTAGATTTTAAAAGAGACTTGTAGTTGTTGGTTGTAATTCGTATTCAGCNTTACTATTAAAGTAAGTGGCTTGGTGCTTATTTTTTTTTTTAGAAGGTTACAGGGATGTCATTAGACAAAACAATGGTCCAACGAGTGAGCCAGTTAGCGAGGATCGAAATCGAGGCAGCGCAACTGGACAATACTGCCAAAGAGTTGAACAATATTCTAGATTGGATAGAACAGCTAAATGAAGTAGATACAGACGGCGTGGAACCGGTAGCTAGCGTAACTGGGCACGCGTTGCCCCAGAGGGAAGATACCGTGGCAGATGGTGGTTATCCAGAAAAGGTGTTGAAAAATGCACCGGATAGACAACTAGATTTCTTCGCGGTGCCTAAGGTTGTGGAATAATGAGTAACATCGTTGACCTAAACCTCGCAGAGCTCAAAAAAGCTATAATTGATAAAGACTTGTCTGCGAAAGAGGTCACAGAGGCGTATTTGCAGGCGATGGAGCGGGGCGTTCACTTNAATTGTTTTATATCAACGACAGCAGATAAAGCGATCCAAATGGCAAAAGCTTCAGATCAAAGAATTGAAAGTGGGAACGCGTTGCCATTGGATGGAATTCCAATAGGGGTAAAAGACCTCTTTTGCACCTCTGGAGTTCTTACTACAGCGGGATCCAAGATGTTGTCGAATTTTATTCCTGAATATGAGTCGACTGTAACGGAACAGCTATGGCGAGACGGAGCAGTAATGCTGGGAAAATGTAATATGGACGAATTTGCAATGGGATCCGCTAATACTACCAGTCATTTTGGTTCGGTCGAAAACCCTTGGACAGCCCGAGGGGAATTTGAAAGACAACTCGTTCCAGGTGGCTCCTCAGGCGGCTCGGCAGCCGCAGTTTCAGCGGGTTTAGCCGTAGCAGCCACTGGAAGCGATACTGGTGGATCAATTAGGCAGCCAGCCAGCTTTTGCGGGATTGTAGGTTTGAAACCAAGTTATGGCCGATGTTCGCGATGGGGAATGGTAGCCTTTGCTTCGTCGCTTGATCAAGCGGGCCCTCTAACACGGACGGTTCAGGATGCGGCTATATTACTCACAAGTATGGCGGGGCACGACTTAAAGGATTCCACTTCAGCTAATGTTAGTGTCCCTAACTTTGAATTAGCCCTGACAGGTGATGTAAAAGGAATGCGCGTCGGCGTGCCGAAAGAGTATAAGTTAGAAGGAATGCCCTCAGAGATAGAGGGTTTGTGGGAAAAGGGAATTGAGATTTTGAAGGCGGCAGGCGCTTCTNTCGTTGATGTGNCTTTACCGCACACAAAATACGCNCTTCCAACTTATTATATTATTGCACCAGCAGAAGCTTCTTCAAATTTGGCGCGATANGATGGTGTTCGTTACGGTATGCGAACAGAGCAACAGGACCTCCAGGATATGTATCAAAAAACGCGCAGGGAGGGGTTTGGTGAGGAAGTAAAAAGAAGAATTCTTATAGGAACATATGTGCTTTCCGCCGGGTATTATGATGCTTATTATTTAAAAGCCCAACGTGTGCGAGCTCTTATAAAACAGGATTTTGATGAGGCTTTTGAGAATGTAGATGTTTTGCTAACACCTACTGCACCCTCAGAAGCTTTTGCAATTGGCGAAAACGATAATGATCCCATAAAGATGTATCTCAATGATGTTTTCACCGTTCCAGCAAGTTTGGCAGGCCTTCCGGCGATCTCCATCCCAGGAGGGCTGTCAAACNGTGGTCTGCCATTAGGGCTGCAAATCATTGGCAAAATGTTTGACGAAGAATCGGTGATAAAAGCTGGTGGTGTCCTAGAGATGGCAACGGGTTCTGATATGCAAGCTGCAGGANAAGAATAAGATGACAGGATTTATAGAGGGGCGNACNGGAACATGGGAAGTCGTAATCGGACTAGAAGTNCATGCTCAAGTAAGCTCTGAGTCAAAATTGTTTTCGGGAGCAGCGACAACATTTGGAGCAGAGCCTAATACTCAGGTATCGCTCGTCGANGCGGCGATGCCTGGTATGNTGCCGGTTATTAATCAGCACTGTGTTAAACAGGCCATAAAAACAGGCCTCGGTATAAATGCAAAAGTTAATTTGAAAAGTACTTTTGATAGGAAAAACTATTTTTACCCTGACCTCCCGCAGGGATACCAAATTAGTCAGTATAAGCAGCCGATTATTGGAGAGGGGAAACTCACAATAACCACAGACGAGGGTGAGAAAAAAATTGGCATAGAACGGCTTCACCTAGAGCAGGATGCAGGAAAATCTATGCACGATCAACATCCCTCGAAAAGCTATATTGATCTTAATCGTTCTGGCGTAGCGCTAATGGAAATAGTTTCCAAACCTGATATGCGTTCTGCTGGGGAAGCTGGGGCCTATATTCGAAAGCTCAGATCCATAGTGCGGTACTTGGGTACGTGTGATGGTAATATGCAAGAAGGTTCATTGAGGTGTGATGTTAATGTTTCCGTTAGACGAATTGGCGCGGAACTAGGTACCCGATGTGAAATCAAAAACGTAAACTCTATCCGTTTTGTGCAACAGGCTATTGATTATGAGGCCAAGCGCCAAGTTGATCTGCTTGAAAATGGCGACCCAATAGAGCAGGAAACAAGATTATTTGATGCCTCAATGGGTGAAACCAGGTCAATGAGATCAAAAGAGGAAGCGCATGATTACAGATATTTTCCTGATCCCGACTTGCTGCCCCTCGAGTTTACTCAGGATTATGTAAATGAAATAAAAGCAGAGTTACCGGAACTCCCTGATATAAAAAGAGCCCGATTTATATCTGAATTTGAATTGTCGGCGGAGGATGCCGACACGTTAGTTGAAGAGAAAACAACTGCGGAATTTTATGAAATTTTATCGAAAGGACGCGATAAGAAATTATCAGCTAACTGGATGATTACCGAACTGTTTGGCGCTCTCAATAAATCGGGGCTGGAGTTAAATGAAAGTAAGGTTGATGCCGATGCCCTTGGAGATTTGATCGATTTAATAAGTGATGGGACGATTTCGGGAAGAATTGCTAAAGACGTTTTTGGTGAAATGTTTGATACAGGTAAATCTGCTTCTTCAATTGTCGAACAAAAAGGCCTTCGCCAGATCTCTGACTCTGGAGCATTAACTGTGTTAATTGACGAAGTTCTGTCTGAAAACCAAGATAAAGTTTCAGAATTCAAAGAAGGAAAAGATAAGCTTTTTGGATTTTTTGTGGGACAGGTTATGAAAAGAAGTCAAGGGCAAGCAAACCCAAAATTAGTTAATGAGTTGTTAAAAGAAAAACTGTCAGGCTAACCACTCTATTATTTAGTTTTGTGAATTAGTGAAGAGAGCGATATCGTGAAAATAAAAACGCTTTTAAAACTTTCTGTCGCAGAAAATATAGCAAACAAAGTTTTTGTCTTNGGNAAAAATGANCATATGCACCCTCTAACCGTTGCTGTTTTGGATGCTGGCGGAGNTCCGGTTGTTATAAAAAGGCAGGATGGATCTGGGATAATGCGAGTAGATATTGCGTTAGGAAAAGCTTGGGGTTCACTCGGTATGGGAATCTCGAGTCGCTTAATGAGGGATCGTTTGGCGGACAGGCCCACGTTCGTAAATGCTCTAGCTGCTGTATCAGGGGGACGTCTTGTTCCTGTGCCGGGCGGTGTACTTATNCACGATAAAGAAGGAGAAGTAATAGGTGCGGTNGGTGTNAGTGGAGATACATCTGATAAAGATGAATATTGTGCTATTGAAGCAATAAAGTCGGAAGGTTATGTACCAGAGCCAATTGACCCATCCGNTGCATGGAGTGAGTCAAATCTCTAAAAAAGTATGAATTTGACCAAAAGCCGGTGATAGTTTTTTTTAAAGATTCNAGTGGACCTTAATTTTTGCATTTTGATCCAAACCTTACAGCGATAGCAATTGTATTTTCCGTTGCACTGCTTTGCGGTTTGCTTTTAATGCGGTTTAAACAGCCTGCTATTATTGGGTATATCGTCGCNGGAGTTATACTTGGACCTTCTGGTTTTCAGATAATTGAAGAAACAGAGGCGGCAAAAACGCTAGCTGAGTTAGGCGTTTTACTCCTTTTATTTCTTATAGGAATGGAACTTAGCCTGAGGGCCTTTAAAACAGTTTATAAGTTGGCAACTATTATTGTTTTGGCACAGGTCGTATTATCCATCTTCGTTACTAGTTTCATTGGTTTTACGATGTCTTGGGACTGGGAGCAAGGTATCTTACTTGGGTTTGTGCTCGCGGTATCCAGTACTGCTGTAACTGTGAAGGTTTTAGCTGACCGAGGAGAACTTCGCACGCAATTTGGAAGNATTACAGTTGGAATACTAATTGCTCAGGATCTTGCAGTCGTGGCTATGTTGTTAGTCATTGAAGCGCTAAACCCCAGCCAGCAATTTGATTTCTGGATTATACCCAAAACAATTGGAGCTATCATTTTAGTGATAGGGATTGTTAGGTTCTTATCAAAGCGAGAAAGAATAAGGCTGCCGTTTGCTTTGCGNCAAGCTTTTGGAGCTGACAGAGAAGTTGTGCCAATAGCGGCTCTGGCATTCTGCGGTGTNTGCGCGACCGCATCAGGATTGCTTGGTTTGTCAACTGCTTTTGGCAGTTTTCTAGCAGGGCTAATTGTGGGGAATTCTTCAGAACGACAGATTGTTTTAAGAGGCACTCGTCCTATACAAAGCGTGCTGCTTGTAGTTTTTTTTCTATCTGTAGGACTGCTTATAGATATTGGATTTTTTTTCGAAAACCTTGGGACACTAATCGTCGTGTTTATTCTTGCAACCATAGCAAAAGGGTTAATTAATATTATAGCGGTTCGCATAGCTGGGCAGCCATGGGAGCAATCTGTGCTCGTCGGCGTAACTTTGGGACAGATCGGTGAGTTTGCTTTTGTAATAGCTAGTGTTGGATTTACCGTAAATGCTATCGATAGTGAAGGTTATAAAATAGCCGTCGCTGTGATAGCCTTGAGTTTGATGCTGGGACCAGCTTGGGTTGTATTGGAGCGACGGTTGAGAGCAGCGGAAGANTTAGGAAACAAACTGGCGGCTGCTGAGGTTAAAACTAGAGATAGTATTCACCGAAAGATAAATGTTTTTGTTAAAAGCTGTCCGATTTGGAGAACTAANTTCAAAANGAAAATGGCGNGGAGCTATGCTAGCTTTGTTGGATGTATGCAAGAATNCTTTAATCGTGTGCGAAAAAAATAGGTTCATTTTAAATGAGCTTCATCTTTAATATAATAAGCGCGCAACGGTAAAAAATTTAGGGAGTTAGAAATGTCGATTGAAAGATATATGGTGGCAGGGGAACTTGAACCCGTAAGCCACTATTGCCATGTTGTTAAGGCGGGTGGGTTTATATGGTTGTCGGGTATGGTTGGAATGAAAGTAGATGGCACAATTCCCGAAGGTACTGTGGAACAATTCCAGATAGCATTAAAAACGATTGANACTTGCCTCCGACAAGCTGGAGGTAAGCCAAATCAAATTGTTAAAGTGCAAGTCTTTATGACAGATATATCGGAAAGAGCATCTATAAATCCGATCCGCATCGAATACTTTGGCGAGCATAAACCCGCCTCCACTTTAGTGGAGGTAAGTGCCTTAGTGGATCCTCGAATGAAAGTAGAGATTGAGGCAGTCGCGTATATTGGCGAGTAAGCGACTTTTTTATGCGTTTGTTATCCAATATGGTTTCGATCCATAAGTNGCTANAAGAAAGTCGACAAAGACGCGAACTTTGGGTGATAGGTGACGACTGGACGGATACACCGCAAAAATAGGGATATCCTCCTTAACAAAATTTTCAAGTACGGAAACCANTCGTTGATTTTTGATGTGTTCGCCGACCATATAAGAACTTGTCATTGTCAAGCCGCCTCCTGCTAAAACGGCGCTCAGAATTGCATCTCCATTGTTTATNCTGATTGCTCCCTTCGCTTTGATAAGTCTCTCGGTTTCATCAATTAGAAAGTGCCAGTCATTTAAAGGGTTTCCCGGAGGATAGGTTATAAGCTGATGTTGCATAAGGTCTTCTGGGTGTTNCGGNGTGCCATTTTTTTCAAGATAGTCTGGAGTCGCTACCAGTGACCGATGGTTTGCCGCCAAACGGCGGGCAATTAGGCTAGAATCTTTTAGGTGTGCTATTCGAATTGCAAGATCTATTCCTTCATCCACTANATCCACAACTCTGTCGCTTAACTGCACTCTAACCTCGACCTCNGGGTAGAGTTTTAAAAAANTTGGTAAATGGGGAGTAAGATGTCTGTGAGAAAAAGTAAAAGGAGCTGTAACCTTTAGCAAACCCCGAGGAGCTGAGTGAGCGCGAGAAATTGCAATCTCTGCTTCGTCCACATCTGCAATGATTCTTTTCGATCGTTCATAATAGGCCTTGCCTTCTTCGGTTACACTTACTCGGCGTGTTGTTCTATTTATNAGCCTTACACCCANTCTATCCTCTAGAGCTGATAGTTGCTTGCTGACNACAGATGGGGACACGTTTAGTAGCCTGGCTGCCCCGGCNAGACTGTCATTTTCGACAACGGAGCAAAAGACCTTCATAGATGATAGAGTATCCATATCANGTTTATAGATCTAAATCTAAAANAAAGCTATATAATTGCGTNATANGAATGAATANTTTTNTTTTTGAAANAAAAAATCAAAAATTAACGTTAAAATCANACATAATAGGGCTAAANTTTCATTTAATNTTCTAATATAAGAATATATNTGATGCCTTTCTAGAGCATTTTTACTATTTATNTCTCTACAAATAGTAAATCCTGAACGAACTTGTATGCAGAAGTTGCTTAATTTAATCTTGAAGAAAAGCCATAAAACTATCAAAAAATAAATCATCAATTTGGGATAAAAAATATGACAAATCTTTCCACGATGGCAAAAGATGTATCAAAATTACTTATTAAGCGCGGTGAAACTGTGGCCGTGTCTGAGTCTTCGTCAGGAGGTCTAATCGCTGCGGCATTATTGGCAGTGCCCGGGGCGTCTCGATATTTCATGGGAGGAGGTGTTGTCTATACCACAGCTGCTCGTGAAGTGTTACTTAACATTAGGTTGGAAAATTATCCTGGCATGCGCTCATCCAGTGAGCCGTATGCTGAACTAGCTGCAGCAACTGTCCGCAGTAGATTAGGAACGGATTGGGGGTTGGCAGAGACGGGCGCAGCCGGGCCCTCGGGGAACCGCTATGGCGATGCGGCGGGTCACACCTGTATAGCTATTTCAGGCAAGCAGGACCATGTTTCTACTATAGAGACTAGATCGGATAATAGAGAAGAAAATATGTGGCAGTTTGCAAACGAAACCCTAAAACTTTTCGAGAAAATTCTGTCTGAAGCTAAATGACTCTCTATGCCGCATTATCTTGTTTGATCATCTCTGAGGCTTTTTCCCCAATCATTATGCAGGCGGCATTTGTATTGCCGGAAACCATCGTAGGCATTATAGATCCGTCGGCTATACGAAGTCCGTCTAGTCCATGGACCTTGAGGCGCTCGTCTACCACGCATTCGGGACCTTGCCCCATACGACAAGTACCAATCGGATGATAGGCAGTTTCTGCCGTATTGCGAATAAAATTCAAAATTTCATCGTCTGTTTCAACGTCGACTCCTGGAGAAAATTCTTCGCCTCGTATATCCATCATTGCTTTAGTGTTCATTATTTTTCGGATTTTTTTGAAGCCAGCTACCATAGCATCCCGGTCTATCTGGTCTGAAAGAAAGTTGAAGTTGATTGCAGGCTGATCACTTGAATCTGGTGATTGTATATGGATAGAGCCTAAGCTCTCCGGTCTCAGTTGATATATTGACACCGTCATCCCAGGAAACTTATGCAGCTGACGTTTTTTTGGGTTTTTGACAGCATAAGGCACCATATGCATCTGTATGTCGGGCGTTTCCATATCTTCCCTAGTCCTTAGAAAGGCTAGCATGGGTGCAGAGGGTAGTGTCATGAATCCCCGCCGTTGGAAAATATATTTCATGACTTGCCATACCGGTCCTGCGCCTTGCATGCGCTGATTATAAGATAACTCTCCCCGTTTCATATTGAACTGTATTCGGGCATTGATATGATCGCGCAAGTGTTCGCCGACACCGCTTAGTTCATGTTTTACTTCTATTCCGTGGTCCTTGAGGAGTTGCGTCNGACCAATCCCAGANAATTCTAAAAGTTGCGGTGATGCTACNCCTCCGGTACAAACAATGACTTCTTTGTCCGCATTCGCCACTATATCCTGTCCATTTTTCTNATAATGGACCCCCGTGCATTTTTTCCCNTCAATTAAAAGTCTTNGCACATGGGCATTGNTTTCAATTCGAAGGTTANAGCGGTTTTTTACAGGGTTTAGGTAACAGCGTGCCGTACTCATCCTTACCCCATTGCTAATGGTAGTNTGAGTTCTAACAATCCCCTCTTGTGATTTGCCGTTATAATCTGGGTTGTGAGGTATACCTAATTCAGTGCTTGCGGCTCTTATAGCGTCGTAGAGTGGNCCCTCATCTGTGGCCTCACTTACTCGCAAGGGACCNCCTTGCGATCTCAACTCATTTTCACCATGTTCGTAATGTTCCATTTTCTGAAAAAATGGAAGAACATCATCAAAACTCCAACCTCTATTGCCCAGCTGTCCCCANGTGTCATAATCCAAAGGCTGGCCTCTAACGAAAACCAAGCCGTTTATGGAACTAGAGCCGCCGAGCAGGCGGCCTCGAGGTACAGGAATACGTCTATTAGCAGTGCCTTCTTCTGGCTGTGAGCTATATCTCCAATTTGCTGTTGGATGATCGATCAGAAGCCCAAAGCTAATTGGAAAACGCGAATACGGATGGCTTGCTGCACCTGCCTCTAGAAGNAAAACGCGCCAATTACTCTTTTCTGTAAGNCGATTAGCCAAGACTGATCCGGCTGAGCCAGCACCGACAATGATAAAATCGAAGGTCTCATTTTCCAAGTTAGCGCTCCAANATAGTTTAAAGCAAAAAGCGTTAGAAGCTTGTCCNATTATTNAAAAATGGCAAGTGCCCTATATAAATTTCTGCGATTAATCAGTTATGTGACTTTTAAACTAAGGNTACTTTATTTTAATCAATCATCTTTTGCAGAATAAAAAGTAAACCTTACGGTTAAATTATGATATAGTATTTTATTGGGATTTTATGGCTTATCTTGATGAATATAAACAAAAAATATGACTTGATTGTAATCGGTAGCGGGCCCGGTGGTCGACGTGCTGCTATTCAAGCCGCTAAATTTAGTAAAAAGGTGCTTGTAGTTGAAAAAAGCGAGAGAGTGGGTGGTGTCTCTGTTCACACTGGGACAATCCCAAGTAAAACACTGCGCGAAACTGCCCTGAACCTATCCGGCTGGCATGAGCGCGAGTTTTATGGCCAGTCTTACAGAGTAAAACAGAATATAACGGCAGCCGACTTAAAAAATAGGCTGCATATGACTTTAGATCATGAAGTAGAGGTACTTAAACATCAGTTTGCCCGAAATGCAGTTGAAACACTTAATGGGAAAGCCCGCTTTGTGTCTCCTAAAACCATTGAGGTTGAATTCGATGACGGCGAGGTTGANCAATTTTCGTGCNAAAAGTTTATTATTGCNGTNGGTACANAACCCTACAGACCAGAAGAGATCCCTTTCGATGGTGCACGTATATTTGACAGCGATGAAATTTTAAAGNTTAAAAGGTTGCCGCGAAGTCTCGCTGTCATAGGAGGTGGTGTAATAGGCGTAGAGTACGCCACTATTTTTAGCGCGTTAGATATTCCGATTACACTAATAGAGACGAGAGATACTATTCTAGATTTTGTGGATAAGGAAATAATAGCAGAATTAATGCATGAACTTAGAGAGCGCGGCGTTGCAATGAGNCTGGGCTNCAAAATCAAAGAAGTTCAAAAAATAAAAAACGGTCGTTGTAAAATTATCTTAGATAATGGCCGTGAAGTAAGAACGGACATGGTTTTATTTGCGGCAGGCAGATTTGGGGCAACAAGTGAGTTAAATCTTAACGCAGTCGGCCTTTCACCAGATAAACGAGGGCGTTTGAGCGTCGATAAAAACACATTTCAAACAGANAACCCTAANATTTATGCCGTCGGCGACGTTATAGGGTTCCCTAGTCTAGCATCCACTTCAATGGAACAAGGGCGTATAGCCGCTTGCCATGCATTTGATGAGTTGGCCCATGCTCCCCCNGAGTTTTTTCCCTATGGCATTTACGCGGTGCCAGAGATTTCAACGATTGGGATGAGCGAAGAAGANGCAAAGAATGCTTCAATCCCCTACGAAGTAGGGCTCGCTAGATTTAGAGAGACCTCTCGGGGCCATATTATGGGCTTAGACTCCGGAATGATGAAGATGATAGTGTCAATTGAAACNAGAAAACTTTTGGGAGTTCATATTATTGGTGAAGGAGCAACAGAATTAATTCATATAGGGCAAGCAGTGCTTAATCTGGAAGGTCCGCTGGAATATTTTGTGGAAAATACTTTTAATTATCCAACCTTGGCTGAGGTCTATAAAATTGCTGCTCTAGATGTTTGGAACCGAATGCCTCGGACTGGCTAGTAGCTCTGTTTAATCTNCTAAGCCNTTTGAGATGCTTCTGCGATTATGTTCATTCAATTAAAAATAAAACAACATCAAATTTTACTATTAAAAATGAGGTTATCATGGAGCTAGAGCTTGCCGGAAAAAAAGTTATTGTTACAGGTGCGAGTAGAGGGATTGGTCTTGCTATTGCCAGTGAGTTTGCAAAGGAGGGTGCTTCTGTTTCTATCTGTGCGCGTGGTCGTGATAGTCTTGACACTGCTCGAGAGATTGTTGCAGCTCATGGCGGTAATGTGCATGCGGAAGTTTGCGATGTGTCAGATAAAAAAAATCTTATAGATTATATTGAAAATGCAGTTCGACACTTGGACGGTCTCAATGTTCTAGTTAATAATCCATCTGGTTTCGGTAGAAGCGACGATGAAGACGGATGGCAGGTTGGCATAGATGTTGATTTGATGGCGTTGGTGAGAGGATCATGGACTGCAATTCCTCATATCGAAAAAGCTGGTGGGGGCGCTATCATCCATACCTCCTCGATATCAGGATTGACATCCTCCCTGCGTACACCGCCATATGGCGCCGTCAAGGCTGCAGTTATTCAGTACACAAAAACTCAGGCACTTCAGCTAGCCTCAAAGAATATTCGTGTAAATTGTATAGCGCCTGGTTCAATTGATTTTCCCGGNGGGACCTGGGATGACGCCAAAAAAAATAATCCAAAGCTTTACTCGGGCATTCAGAATTCAATCCCTTTTGGTCGATTAGGTAAACCGGAGGAGGTTGCTAAGCTTGCAGTGTTTTTAGCGTCAAATGCGGCCTCCTGGGTGACCGGTGAAACGATAGCCGTTGACGGNGGGCAGATGCTATAAAAATTGCAGATTTGTTTCGTTGATTTTAAAGGTCTTTCAGGGCACGCGCCGCCTCTCTAATTGCATTAACTGTCAGATCTGTGTCCTCATTGGTGTGGGCNAGAGAAACATAGAACTTGCTATCGCCTTTAAAAACTTGATTGGATCTAAGAAGCTGATTGAACGCGCTTCCTTTTTTTGAATCAGCTTTTAGTATGCCNCGATAATCAGTGATTTCATCATCTGTAAAAAACACATCAAATAAAGGAGGTTCACCGATTACTGTTGCACTGTGACCAAAGTCTTTCATAGCCGCTTCTAATTCTGCCATCAGTGTTCGGCCCGTATCGAATACGGTCTCGTATGCTGTTCTCGATTTTAATATTTCTAATGTNGCCAGCCCTGCCGCAGATGCGACTGGGTTGCCGCTGAGTGTTCCTATCTGGGGCAGGAAATGTTTTTCACCGACAGCGTCCTTATCAAAAAGTTGCATTAAATCCGCACGTCCGCCNACAGCAGCAAGCGGAAATCCGCCACCTATTATTTTCCCTAATGAACAAAGGTCTGGCGTAACAGAATAAAATTCCTGNGCCCCTCCGTAAGAAAACCGGAATCCCGTAACAATTTCATCGAATATAAGTGGAATATCATATTGCAGGGTAATCTCTCGTAAAAGTTCAAGGAACCCTGGGGCAGGAGGAATGAGCCTCTGAAAAGGTTCAACGATGACTGCACCTAATTGATCGTGATGNTCGCTTACGATNCTCTTGAACATTTCAACGTCGTTGAAAGGGGCGATTATAACTTCTTCGCTAACTTTTTCTGGAATTCCGGGAGAGTCGGGTATGGCCTGAGGAAAATTACTGAGGGTTTTTGGTGCTAAGCTCATGAGAGANTAGTCACTCATTCCGTGATAACCNCCCTCAAACTTTAAAATCTTGTCACGTCCTCGATACGCTCGGGCTATCCGCATAGCGTAGAGTGTCGCTTCAGATCCCGAACTAACAAACCTTACTTGGTCAACGCAATCGACCGCGGCACAGATTTCTTCAGCTAATTTTATTCCATGCTCATTGTTTGCAAAGAAAGTTGTTCCATTTGGCACTTGATTAAGGACGGCTTCGGTAACTTTTGGATGGGCATGCCCAACAAACATTGGGCCTGACCCTAAAAGAAAATCTACGTATTCATTGCCGTGGTTATCCCAGATCCTCGCTTCTTTACCCTTCGCTATGACAATGTCACTAGCCATATTCCCAAAATGGCCTCCAGGAAGAACAGCGTGGGCACGCAATTTTAATTCATCATTTGTTTGAGAAATTTTCATGTCAGTCATTTACTATTCCTCTACTGTGTTGCGCTGGTGATATTTTTATAGATCTGAGGGTAGACTAAAAAATGATTATAAGACGAGATTAGTTCCACTTTATCCGTTATCCGATATTCTAAAAGAAATATTTGGACGAGCTAGATTGACTGATAACTAGAGGTTATTCCGTTTTATAAAAAATGTGAAGAGAGTGATAGTAATGGCAAGCGAACTTGTACTTTATGAATCCCGCGATCGTATCGCGACAATAACAATAAACAGACCAGAAAAAATGAATGCATTGTCCAATGGCTTAGTTGCCCAACTCCGGGACGCATTCATTCACTTCAAAAATTCAGATGACCAATGTGCTGTATTAACCAGTTCAGGTGACAAAGCTTTTTCGGTTGGGGCTGATATCAAAGATCCTCCAACGGATCCAGATCTTTGGGAATGCATGCCTGGGGTTGGCGTTATTGTTGATAAACCGGTTATAGCCGCAGTCGCCGGATATTGTGTTGGCGGGGCCTACTGCTTAGTGCAGTTTTGCGATTTAGCGGTAGCTGCTGAAAATGCTGATTTTTTCTACCCTGAAGCTCAATTGGGGTTTTGCGGCGGCTTAATAGCGAGTACGGCGGCGCGTATACCACATAAAATAGCAATGGAGTTAATGTTAACGGGTAAACACTTTGACGCTAAACGAGCATATGAAGTTGGCATGGTGAACCAAGTTGTTCCAGTTGGAAAACAGATTGAAGCAGCAATGGATTATGCAAAAATTTTGGCAAATAGTGCTCCGCTAGTAGTTGGCATGATTAAACGCTTTGTGCGTGATGACGTAACGCCAAAAGGCCCTTCCGAACTCCATGCGTTAGCTCGAGCAGAACTGTTTACAATTAGAAATAGTGAGGATCAGCAGGAAGGGGGGGCGGCTTTTCGTGAAAAAAGGACCCCAATTTTTAAAGGCCGTTAAGTTTAATTTTGTTTTGCTTAATGTTGCAGCTAATTTGCTTAATGTTGCAGCTAAATAGAACTCAAGGATTTTAAAGGAGAGTTTGAAATTATCAAGCTAGGTGGACTAGGTGTTTTTGCCTCAACGCATCTTTTGGATAAAAAAGAATTAGCTCTACTGGCGAATAGCGCGGAAAGGCTGGGTTTTGGCTCTTTGTGGTTTCCAGAAGCTACTTCATATGAGTCTTTCTCACTTGCATCATATCTATTGTCTAATTCGAGCAATTTGGTTGTGGGAACTGGCATTGCTAATATATATGCACGCGATGCAGTAACCTCTGCTCAAGGGCATGATGGATTAAACTCACTTTTCAATGACAGGTTCATTTTAGGACTCGGAGTTAGCCACGTTTCCTTCGTTGAAGAAATTCGCGGTCATCAATTTGGCAAACCGCTCTCATCAATGAAAAAATATTTGGAAAAAATAAC
>NZVJ01000034.1 GCA_002701455.1 Rhodospirillaceae bacterium | reverse complement strand
AGGCGAAAATCACTTTGATGAAGGTTCGGTAACACAGTTATCTCACGCTCTTCAATGCGCACAACATGCTGAGATAGCTAATTCATCAGCAGAAATGATCACGGCCTGCCTCCTCCATGATATTGGACATCTTCTCAATAATGATGCTCGACAAGCAATTAGAAACGGCGAGGACGCAGAGCATGAACAGATAGCCGTGGATTATTTACGGTCGTGGTTCGGTCCTGCTGTAACTTCTCCAATACGTTGGCATGTAGACGCAAAACGGTATCTTTGCGCGACGGATAATACATATTATTCAAAACTATCACGGGGATCAGTGCGGAGTCTTGAAGTACAGGGAGGTCCATTCAACGGAGACGAAGTAGCCAATTTTGAAAGTCAACCATACTACAGAGAAGCGGTTCAGTTAAGACGCTGGGATGAGGCCTCCAAATCCACTTCGATGGCTACTCCGTCTTTTGATCATTTTCTGAATTTTGTCAGACAAGCTCAGATCTAAATTATTTTTTCCTTAAAATAATTCTGTTAATAAAAAAAGATTAACTAATAATTTTTCTGAGAACATGAGACCGGTTTGTAGTAAAGGGCCTCACTTCTGCCGCCCACCTTCCCTTTTCCCCGGCTTCCGCCCAAGCGTCACTGGTTAGGACATCAGGACTTGTTACTTCATAGATTGCAGTATACTTAGCCTGCGAACTGACATCCATTGTCTCGATTTTACCACCTAAAGTGATTTTTGTTTCTTGTTTCACCATTCTCTTAACGGAAATAACACCTGGCACATTAGATAAATACGGGACATGCTCTTCGTCGTAAACTTCATTAAACAAAGCCTCTTTCTCAGGCTCAACATCCATATTAACAATAAATAAATACTTTTCCTCTGACATTTCAAAACTCCTATCTCCTAGTAGACTACGTTCTTAACTTATACGATTTAATAGTGAAACAAAGGATTTTATACTGAAATCAATTGGCTGATCGTTTAAAAAATGATGAAGACCGTCCCCTTCCAACTTCCATTCCGTTGCCCTAGACAAACGTGACTCAATTTCTTGCTCTGTTTCCCGTCTTCTATTGTTTAATCGGTTTCTTAAAATCTCTATCGGAACAGTTATCTGTATAATTTGAAGGTCGGGATATAATTCTCTTGTAGTTGAAATCGCTGCACGAGAGCCGTTTAAAACGGCAGTTCTTCCCATGGCTATATGCTGATTTAACTCTTTCGAAATGCCATAACAATGGCCATTTGCCTGCCAGTGTAATGCATATTGTTCAGCCTTTACCTTTTTATCAAACTTCTCCTTGGATATTGAAATATGATCCTCTCCACCCGCGGNAGCAGGGCGNGTTATTTCTCTTTTTATAAAAGTAAATTTTTCGTCGCTTAGGAGCTCTTTAGCGCCATCGATAAGCGTGTCCTTTCCAGACCCAGACGGACCAACAACAAGGATTAAACCACCCATCTTGCTAATTTTTCTGTTCATTCCAATCCTTCAATTCACTATTTATCAACTTATTTAAATTGCTGCTTCCTATTTATACAACTCCCAATTATGTTCCCCACATGCAAAGTTTGNTAAATTATATCAAAGGCGACGAATTGCCGAGCGCTACGACGCCGATTGAAATATCGGAAGGTATATTGTGGTTTCGGTTTCCTATGCCAATCGCTCTCGATCATATTAATATCTACCTTCTGGAAGATAACGATGGCTGGGTCTTAATAGACACTGGCATGGCCGACCCCGTATCCATTGAAACATGGGAAATAATTCTTAAAAAATATACAGCTAAACGACCAATAATAAGGATTATAGGAACCCATTTTCATCCCGATCACGTTGGCTTAGCCGGTTGGCTGCTTGACCGAATAGACGCTGAATTCTGGATGTCGCAGATAGAATGGCTAAGNGCTCGACAAGCCTATTTAGATGCGGAGGAAGTATCTCTCGTCAATATGCAAAAATTCTATGACCTAGCTGGCCTCGGTACCTCTGAAAAAAATCTTTACTATGAGATCGGCAACGACTATCGAGAGATGGTATCCCCGATACCATCGGTCTACAAACGCATAGAAAAGGAAACAATTTTTTTAATTGGAGGNAGAACATGGCAGCCAATTTTTGGATCGGGGCACTCTCCNGATCATGTCACGCTCTACAACAAAAAGGATCAAATAGTTTTGGGCGGAGATATGCTTTTACCTCGGATTACCCCTATAATTGCGGTCTGGTGGCAGGAGCCGGACGGAAATCCATTGGACGGTTATCTTAAATTTTTGGAGGGCATAGAAGTCGCTACCGAANAAACAATCGTATTGCCGGCACATGATCGNCCCTACAAAGGCCTTTTAACACGCATTAAGGATCTCATTCAACATCATCAAAATCGCCTAGAAATAACTTTTGAGTGTTGCAGCGAAACTGTTACAGCTAGCTGTATAATGAAAGCACTTTTCAGGAGAGATCTAGATGCGTTTCAAACCCGCTTTGCAATAGGCGAAACTATCGCCCATATAAATTATCTCTTACACAAAAAAGAAATAAGCAGGCATCTATCNCAAGATCATAGCTATTTATATCAAAAAAAATAAGTTAGCCCAATAATTTACATAAAGCCAGAAATCAGGTTTTCATTGTAAAGTGCTTGACAATCTAACCAGGGGTCAGCCGGCTTGAAGTTTTCGATTGCGGTTTTTATTTTCAGTTCCTGTTCGGCAAGTATTTGTTCAGCCTCACCAACGGTGATTTGCAAAAATGTTATTTCTTCACCTGGNCACAGCAATCCAAGCCTTGATATATCGCCAGAAATAACCGTTCCTAACTTTGGATATCCTCCAGTAGTTTGATGGTCTGCTAGCAGCAAAATCGGCTGGCCCGTTCCAGGAACTTGTATTGCTCCCGTTACAATTCCATCAGAAACGATGTTATATCCCCTAGAATGCTCTAATTTAGGGCCATCTAACCGAATACCCATTCTATCAGTTTCGGTCGTAACAGTATATTTTGCAGTTAAAAACGTCTCAATACTACTCGACGAAAAGTAATCATCCTGAGGTCCAAGAATAATTCTTATTGGTCCCTTCTCTTCCATGAACCACGTGTCATTGAGCTTTAATTCTCTCCGAACTGACACACTGCTAATATTTAACGATAAAACGTCACCAGCAAGCAGTGCACGTCCCTCATAGCCCCCAATGCCAGCTCTTACGTACGTCGAAAGGCTATCGTAAACTTTCGGTAAATTAAATCCTCCCTCAATAGCCAGATATGCGGTTCCAGCATCCGAGATATTACCAATTCTGACGATCTGACCTTTTTTCACAGTAATACTTTGGTTTGCTGGCCGGACTATCACATCGCCGTCAATAATTTCGATGGGGTTCGACGTTCCCACTAATGCTATTCGCGCACTATCACATAGGACCTCGAAGGTCGGTCCCATCAACCGCATTTCGAGCCCGCCCTCATACTCACTGTTAGAAACTAGTGAATTTCCTAATCGGAGCAGTATGGGGGATATCGCTCCTGATACAGGAACTCCCAAATGTTGAAATTTTGGCCTGCCGTAATCCTGAACGGTTACATTGAAACCAGGCTCCAGTATTTTTATAGACATTTTAGCAATCCATCATTAATGGATATTCATCGGCCATTAAGGCGCGTCGAACTGCTCGATATTCTTCACTATTAATAGCAAAAAACGTTACTTTATCGCCGGCTTTTACCAGTACTGGATTTCTTCTATCCCGGTCATAAAAATCTACCGGCGTCTGGCCTATCAAATGCCATCCACCCGGGCTATCAATAGTATAAATCGTCGTTTGACGCGCAGCGACAGAGATAGATCTAGGCGGTACATGCACCCTTGGCTCCACTCGGCGAGGCAGGTCAAATATTTCAGGCAATAAACCCAAATAAGGGAAACCCGGCAAAAAGCCCATCATAAAAACTTCTAATTCCACGGATGTATGCTGCTTTATGATTTCCGAAGCTGAAACACCAAGAGACTTACTCAGGTCTTCAATGTCTGGCGCATACTCATTTTCATAGCAAACCGGAATTCGCCACCGATTAATGTCGTCATNCAGAGTGATCTCCTTTTCAAGTAATGGCGCAATACGCGTTTTTAATTCNGACTGTGAAATGTATAAAGGATCGTAATGAACCATTAAAGATCGCATCGTTGGCACAAGATCCANTATNCCGGTAATATTTTCATGTTTTACAATTGCAGCTAGTTTCCTCACATGCTGATTGATCCTGGCATCAACCATTTCCCCAAACTGGATAACTAATGCGCTGTCGCCCGCCAATAAGAACCGGCTATTATTTTTTGAAGGCGTATTCATATCCTTGGCTGGTCCTCAGGAGCTAAAGTGTTATAATTATATCGATCAACCCAGAACCTCTTTATAAATCTTAATATTAGAGTCTAAGCAAATGAAAAGTATTAATTTAAATTCAGACATCGGCGAGGGATTTGGAGTCTACGATATTGGGAACGATAACGAAATGCTCAAAATTGTAAACTCCGCGAATATTGCTTGTGGTTTTCATGCCGGGGATCCAAATGTTATGGATCGCGTAGTTAAGGAATCAATAAGAAATGGTGTAAGTATAGGGGCCCATCCTGGTTTCAACGATTTGTGGGGGTTTGGGAGAAGACAGATCTACATGCCGCCGGAGGAAATAGAGGCCGCGGTCGCGTATCAAATTGGATCCCTGCAAGCTATTTGTGCGATAAATAATACACGCGTTACTCACGTCAAACCGCATGGAGCACTCAATAATATGTCTAGCGTCGAACCTGAGATAGCAGCTGCTATTGCTGGAGGGATTAACTCGGTTGATTCTAACTTAATATTAGTTGCGGTTTCTGGTTCTTTTCTTTTTTCCGCGGGGCACTCACTCGGTTTAACTGTCGCTGCTGAGGCTTACGCCGATCGCAGCTATGAGGACGATGGAAATATGACGAGCCGTAAATACGAGCACGCAATGATTAGGGACCCTGAAAAAGCTGCAGACCAAGTCCGTAATATCGTTATTGACCGATACATAGTTGCAAATAGTGGCAAAAAAATCCCTGTGAAAGCTGATACAATTTGTATTCATGGAGACGAACCAACCGGCCCAGCCGTCGCGCAAGCTGTAAGGAAAATGCTCGAAGGCGAAGGGGTAAAGTTTCAGCCACTGCCTGATTTAAATTTGGTTTAATTATTTCATAAAAATCGAAAAGGAAAGTTTTATAGGATTGAATTAGATGACCCGAGAACAAGCTCTTAAAAGCGCTGAAGCGTACTTCGATGATGGACACTTTCTTGAAGACCTTAAAAGACGAGTTGCCATAAAAACGGAAAGTCAAATATATGAATGCCGTAAGATTGACATGACTAATTATATGGATGAAATGGTAAAATCCTTCGAGGAGCTAGGTTACGAGACAGAAGTGTTTGAAAATCCCAGCGACAAAGCTGGCCCAATTTTTTTTGGACACAGACACGAAAGTTCGAGTAATAAAACTGTTCTAACTTATGGTCATGGTGATGTCATTCGAGGCCAAGAGGAACGCTGGGAGCCAGACTTGGTTCCCTGGGAGCTAACGGTAAAAAACAACAAAATCTATGGCCGGGGCACCGCCGATAACAAAGGCCAGCACAGCGTCAATATTGGTGCGTTGAAAAGCATATTAGAGACTAAAGGGTGTCTAGGATTTAATTCGAAGGTTTTAATTGAAACCGGCGAGGAGTCCGGATCCCCTGGGCTAGCCGATTTCGCAAGGGAACAAAAGGATTTTTTATCTGCTGATGTCTTAATAGCATCCGACGGCCCCCGATTGCAGCCGGACCGGCCAACATTATTTATGGGATCAAGAGGAAGTATCGTATTTGATATAGAAGTAAACTTAAGAAGCGGAGCACATCATTCAGGAAATTGGGGAGGGCTAATAGCCAATCCTGCCTTAATTTTATCTAATGCTTTAGGCAGTATTGCTGATAAACGCGGTCAAATACAAATTCCCGAGTGGCGACCAAAAACGCTGACAAACTCTGTTAGAATGGCACTTGCCGACTGTGAGGTAGACGGTGGCGAGGACGGACCCGAAATCGAACATAACTGGGGTGAACAAGACCTTACTCCTGCCGAACGAGTGTTTGGATGGAATAGTTTTGAAATCTTAGCATTCACAGCTGGGATTCCCGAACGCCCCGTCAACGCGATACCAGGAAATGCCAAGGCTCGATGTCAATTACGATTTGTCGTTGGAACACAAGTAGATGATATCCTTCCTGCCCTAATTAGACACCTTGAAAGGGAGGGTTTTTCTAATGTTACGGTTACACCAGCCGATCGTGGCATTATGCAGGCTACAAGGCTTGATCCAGATAATCCTTGGGTCAAATGGGCTGCAAATTCAATAAAAGAAACTACGAATAAAAAGCCTGCCATTCTTCCTAACTTAGGCGGCGGTTTACCAAACGATGTGTTTAGTGAAATACTAGGATTACCCACACTCTGGGTTCCACATAGCTACGCCTCCTGCTCTCAACACGCGCCGAACGAACATATGCTTCCAAATATCGCTAGAGAGGGCCTACAAATAATGGCGGGTTTGTTTTGGGATATTGGTTCGGAAGGTTTTCAAATTGACGCACAATAAAATTATAATTGTCAAATTTAAACCAAATCGGAAAACATTAGCCCGGACAAGGAAATTATTATGGTAGATCAACGAGGCTGGAAACTTAGAGTCGGTGCAGTAGTGCCTTCTACTAATACCATCGTGCAACCCGACTTTGATGACCTTAGGTTAGATGGGATCACTAACCATGTCGCAAGAATTGGTATCCCAAATATAGATATAAAGACCGATGACGATTTTGATAAATTAGTGCGGTTAAGTGAAGCAGATCTAGTTTCAGCGGTAGACCGTGTTTTAACGGCCGCACCAGAGATTATTGTCGTAGGAATGTCGTCACTAATCGTATGGGACGGTTACGAGGCCTCGTGCCAGCGAAGGGCTATGTTAGAGAAAAGGACTAACTTACCAGTTACCGGTGGGTCGTTCGCCGTAGCGGAGGCGCTAAAAAATTTTGGTGCTAAGACGATTGGCATAATATCGCCATACATGCCTATTGCTAACAAACACATCACCCAGTTTTTTACTGACGTAGGTTTTAGTGTTGAAAGTTTTATTGGCTTGCAATGCCCAAGCCCTGTTGAGATAGCTCATGTCACAGCAGATGAACTTTCTGAAGCGCTCGACCAGGTAGACGGAACCGGCATCGATGCGCTGGTACAGTTTGGAACTAATCTCCATTTCATGGAACAGGCGGCTGTCGAAGAAGAAAAACGACAAAAACCTGTTATCGCAATAAACTCTGCTAGCTACTGGCATACGCTGCGCCTAAAAAATATTAATGCGCGGTATAAAAAGTACGGTCGTCTCTTAGCAGAATTTTAAAGCTATTATTCAATTTAAGTATAATGCGATAGACTCCGCCACGCAGGCCGGCTTCTCTTCCCCTTCTATCTCAACGACAGTGCTATATAAAACTTTTACCGTAGTCTCATTCGTTCGCTCAGCACTGCGCAAACTCACCCTGCCTCGAACTCTTTTACCGGCCTTAACAGGGGCCATGAATCTTACCTTATCAAGCCCATAGTTTATGCCCGCCGTGCGCGGGAGATATTCGATTGTATTGGAGATAAGCATAGGTACCAGCGATAGCGTTAAATGGCCGTGGGCAATTGGCGCCCCATAAGGGGACTCTTTTATTGCACGATCGACGTCGACATGGATCCATTGATGATCACCGGTTGCTTCCGCAAACGTATTAATTTGTTCTTGATCCACAGTATGCCACGGGCTAATGCCAAGCTCATTTCCTATTTCACTTTTCAGCGCTTCAAACGTTTCAAATTTACGACGTTCTGAATTTTCGATCATAGTGTTGGGTCCTCCGAGGTTCTAACTATTAATTTCCCAAAATTCTTGCCTTTTAAAAGGCCCATAAATGCTTCCGGTGCATTTTCCAAGCCGTCGACAAAATCCTCTTTATAAACAATTTGCCCTGACTTTATCCAGGAACTCATGTCTTTTTCAAATTCGGAAAACCTATTCCAGCGTTCCGTAATTATAAATCCCTGTAACTTCAAGCGGTTTGTAAGTATGGAACGTGTAAGTTTTGGAAGCAGATTGGGCCCAGGAAAATCGCCAACGTGGCTATATCTGGAGATAAGGCCACAGACCGGGATACGCGCAAACGAATTTACCAGAGGCAACACCGCGTCGAAGACTTTACCACCAACGTTTTCAAAATATACGTCCACCCCGTCTTTACAAACTGACGCTAATTCATTTTCTAAATCATCGCTTAAGTGACTTAAACAATAATCAAAACCTAGTTCATTGACTACATAATCACACTTTTCTTGCGACCCTGCCACACCTATAACCTTGCACCCTTTTAATTTTCCTATCTGACCAACTACGGCGCCTACAGCACCCGAAGCAGCAGAAACCACCAGTGTTTCACCTGTTTTAGGTTCACCAATATCTAAGAGCCCAACGTATGCAGTCATCCCAGGCATTCCAAGAATTCCAATGGCAGTTGAAATTGGCGCAATTGTTTTATCGATTTTTCTTACGCCGGCACCATCGGTTATGATGTGGGTCCTCCAACCGAACATGCCGGTTACAATATCACCCTCTTTAAAACGGGAATTTTTACTTTCCATAACCTCTGCGACGGTACCTGCCCCCATCACGTCTCCTATCGCTACAGGTGCAGCATAAGATTTAGCATCATCCATTCGCCCCCTCATATACGGATCGAGAGACTGATAAATAATACGGCAAAGCATTTCTCCGTCGCCAACCACTGGCAAATCAACTGTTACAATTCGAAAATCGCTGGACTTTGGCTCACCAATTGGCCGCGAAGCTAATTCTATTTGGGTGCACTTGATTGACATAAATCACTCCACAAAAAAAGAAAACATCCTTATTTATTTCAAAAAAAGAATGTAATCTAACTTATAAAATTTATTATCTGGTTAATTATTATAACNTTATTTGAACTAACTCATTTTCTTTACTCTTGAAAGGACTAAGAGCTAAAATCTCGTCACAAAACGCCTATTTGGTTACATAAGCTANAATGTCACGGTATGCAGTAGAATTCCATAGCATGACTTTTTGAAAGTTTTATCTTACTTATGTTCTTCTTAAGCTGTCATTTGCCGANACAATGAAACTGCATCTAAAGATCGAGAAATTAAATTTCTAAGGCATAGCCAACAGGAGTATAAANCACCCTTTCTTGGTCTTTTTGCCGTGTNCCCCTCCTTAACGCGCGCCTTTTCCGATGTGAGCGATTCCTTCAATCTCCACGTAGATATCCGGCCCGGCAAGTTTTGAAACTTCGACTAAAGAACAGGCAGGAAAATCTCCTTTAAAAAACTCAGCCCTGGCCCTCCACACCTGTTTGTTATTTTCGATACGAGTGACAAAAATGGTGAGCTTGGTAAAGTCCGCCATCTTGCCGCCAGCCGCCTCAATCAATGCCTTGTGTTTCTCGAAAATAATTTTGGTTTGCTCGTATTCGTTGGTCCCGTCGATTGTCACGCCATCCGCATTTCGCGACGTCAAGCCGGCGATATATGCAATGCCGTCGCACACGATGCAGTTCGACCAAAGTTCGGGCGATGGTTCTGCCACTTTCGGACTGGTGTAGCGAGTAATCATTTNTTAAGTGTACCTAACCTTATTTAATCGTTCAAACTTTTTTAAAACAGCGTCAAGACGTCTTACGTTGATTAGTTATCACCTTAACTTACTCCCAAAACCCTGTTACGTTAATAGTTGTTGAAAATATAACTTAAAGATAATTTTACTGGGGACCCTCGTTATGCCTCTGATAGATTTAAGCCGCACAATAGAGCATCGAACACCGGCTCATCCATCGCATCCACCCGTTATTATGACAGTTTGGAATGATCACGACGAAATTAAAAAAGCCGGTGAAACCTCATTCACCTCGAAATCTTTAAGTTTGTCATTGAGTGACCATTCCACCACACACGTAGACGCACCCTGTCACTTTAACCCAGCAAAAGACGCCCCTTCTATTGATCAGGTGCCTCTAGAAAACTTTTATACAGAGGCCATTTGCCTTAATCTTTCAAGTGTTCCATTGAAACACCAAATATCTGTCGCCGAAATGCAAAACGCGTTAGAAATCTCGGGTGAGGAAATCAAACCTCGAGATACGGTTTTAATATATATGGGCGTCAACGAAAGATTGTTTGGAAAACCTGAATATTTGCACGATTTCCCTGGGCTGCACGTCGACGCTGTACATTGGCTAGCAGACAAAGGAATTCTCATGTTTGGCGTTGAGGCGATAAGTCCTGCGCCAGAGGGAGAGCCTAATTTTAAAGCACATATGGCATGTGCCGAAAGAGGAATAACTCACATGGAGGGCTTGATGAACCTCGACAAACTAATTGATAAAGGCCGTTTTCAATTTATCGGCTTCCCTTTAAAAATTAAGGGAGGCACCGGGAGCCCTATCCGAGCTGTTGCCGTAGTGTAGATTACTTCGGCAACCCTCAAACTTTCATTTCCTTTTGTGGCACCCGCATAAACATTGCCAATGGCGCTGCCAGCAATGCTGCGTAAGCCATTAAATGGAAAGAGTTTATGTAACCGATCATAGACGCCTGACGAATTATCTCCCCCGATAGTTCAAATAAACCTGATAAATCATCTGGCTGCCAAATACTGGGAAGCGCCGGGATATTGTGACCTTTGTGAAATAAAGATAAATTCTCCGAAATACTCGAATAATTTTGAGAAGTAGATCTCAGTAAAACCAAAACGGATAACGATATAAAAATACTCGAACCAAAATTTCGCATAAGGGTAAAGACTGTTGTTCCTTCTGTAATTTTATTTTTAGGCAGTGTAGAAAAAGCCAGAATAGCCATGGGCGTAAAAGCAATACTTTGCCCAAAGCCAAGTAACATATTAGTCCAAATTATATCAAAATTGGTCAAATTAATATCAAACTGCGCCATCATAAAACTAGCGTAGGCCTGAATCAGCAACCCGGCGCCAAGTGACGCTCTTGGTGCAGACTTGGTTAGTGGAATTATCACTAAAAACGCTATCCAATTTCCAAAACCTCGAGAACCAACCAATATTCCGATGAGACTATCAGGATACTCTCTTAAATCGTGTAAAAGGCTTGGAAACAATACCAAGCCAGTAAATGCCAATGTTCCCATCACAAACGAAATCAAGGTACCTAAACTAAAATTTCTATCCAAAAATATGCGCATATCGACGAATGGGTTTTTGGCAAAAAAACAGTGGACCAAAAAAACCCAAAACGATAATAAACCCATAATTGTGAGAAAGGTTATAATATTGGAGTCAAACCAATCAAGGCGGTGGCCCCGGTCGAAAATTAACTGCAGTGCAATAATCGCAAGAGACA